>CAZHGR010000084.1:66-12897 GCA_964532255.1 uncultured Sphingobium sp. | reverse complement strand
TCATGCCGGCGATGGTGATGGGAATGTCGAGATGGATCGGCTTTTCGGCGAAGCGCGTGCCCAGCCACACGTCGGTGGCGCATTTCTCGCGATAGCCTTCGAGCGGATAGCGCGACACCGACGCGCCGAGGAACAGCAGGTCGTCGAAATGCGGGACCGCGCGCTTCGCTCCGCCGCCTCTGATGTCATAGATTCCGGTCGCGACGGCGCGGCGGATCTCGGCCAGCGTGTGCGGGTCGAAGGTCGCCGAGAAGCGCGGCAGGGTGGTCGGGATGTGGCTGCTGTCCATGATCGTCCCGTTCAATAAGCGGCGGCGTTGTCGACGTGGAAATTGTAGAGGCGGCGCGCCGAGCCGTAGCGGCGGAAAGCCTCCGGCGGCACGTCTTCGACCCCGGCGGCGGCGAGCAGCGCGGCGACCTGTTGCAGATGCTCCGCGCCCATCGGCTTTTCGATGCAGTCCGCGCCGAGACCCTTGACCGACCCGCGCACATAAAGCCGCGCCTCGTAGATCGAATCGCCCAGCGCATCGCCCGCGTCGCCGAGCACGACGAGCGCGCCCGCCTGCGCCATGAAGGCGCTCATCGGGCCGATCGAGCCTTTGACGACGATATCGACGCCCTTCATCGAAATGCCGCAGCGCGCCGAGGCATTGCCGTCGATGACGAGAAGGCCGCCATGCGCGGTCGCCCCCGCCGACTGGCTGGCGTCGCCCTTCACATGAACCTTGCCCGACATCATGTTCTCGGCGACGCCGACCCCGGCATTGCCCTCGATCACCACGGTCGCGCGCTGGTTCATGCCCGCGCAGTAATAGCCCGCATGGCCCGCGATCTCGACCGTGACCGGAGCGTCCAGCCCGGCGGCGATGGCGTGGCGGCCGGCGGGGTTCGCGACCCGCCAATGGGTTTCGTTGGTGTCCGGTGCCAGCGCGTGGAGCCTGCGGTTGAGGTCGCGCAGCGGCGTTTCGGCAAGGTCAACGGTCTGCATCAGGCGCGCTCCCACGCATAGACACGGGCGGGCTCGGGCTCGAACACGCGCGCGTCCTCGATACCGGGCAGGCCGACGAGCGCGCGATATTCGGACCCGAAGGCGACATAGCGGTCGGTCTCCGCCATCACTGCGGGCTTGCACGAAATCGGGTCGCGCATCACCGCAAAGCCGTTCTCAGTACCGACGACGAAGGTGAAGAAGCCGTCGAGATCGTCGAGACCCGCTTCTAAGGCCTCCGCGAGCGAGGCACCCTCGGCCATCTTCCAGCTCAGATAGCCTGCGGCCACTTCGCTGTCGTTCTCGGTCGCGAAGCGGATGCCCCTGGGTTCGAGCATGCGTTTGAGGCTGTGATGATTGGACAGCGATCCGTTGTGGACGAGGCACTGGTCCGCGCCGGTCGAAAAGGGGTGCGCGCCCGCCGTGGTGACCGCGCTTTCGGTCGCCATGCGCGTGTGGCCGATGCCATGCGTGCCGCTCATCGAAGGCAGGCCGAAGCGGCTCGCCACGTCGGCGGGAAGCCCGACCTCCTTGTACAGCTCGATCCGCTCGCCGCTGCCGGTGATCGCGAGGTCGGGGCGTTCGGCGGCGAGCCAGTCGCGAAAGCCCTGTTCCTTCTCGGCGGGAATACCGACGACGGCATGGGTGTCGCGGACGGTGACGTCGCCGCCCAGCGCCGTCGCCTCATCCTCCAGAGCGCCGAGGTCCGCCCCGCGCACCGTCAGCTTGACCTGCCCCGGCGTGCCCGCGCCATAGACGGCGAAGCCGGCGCTGTCGGGGCCGCGATCGGTCATCACTTCCAGCATGCCCGCGAGCAGCCGGCCAAGCTCCGGTTCCAGCGTCCGGTCCTTTAGGAACAGCCCCACGATTCCACACATATCGGCCGACCTTCATGCTTGCCCTGTTGCGGCACTGTCTGCCGCATATCAGGGCGGCGGTCAATCCGAGAGAATAAAAGTTTCTTGTCAGGAAATCAGATAGTGGAGCGCGGGTAGATGATGATCGACAGATATTCAATCGGTTCGCCCTCCCAGCTCTGCGGGCCGTGGAGCGCCGCCGAATCGAACAGCAGCGAATCGCCCGGTGACAGGCGATAGGTCTCGGTGCCGTGGCGGTAGGTCAGAACGCCCTTCAGCATGTGGATGAATTCGACGCCGCCATGCTGGAAATCGGTGTGCGCGGCGGCACCTTCCCGAAGTGTGATCAGATAGGGCTCGACCGCCACGTCGCCGCGCAGCATGTGGCCGAGAAGCTGGTAGACATGCCCGACCTTGGTCCCGCGCCGATCGAGCGTCAGTCCCTGGCCGGCGGGCACATAGGAACAGTCCTGCCGGTCCTCGAAACCGGCGAACAGCGACGACAACGGCACCTGAAGCGCGCCCGATATCGCCTGAAGCGTGGCGAGCGAAGGCGAGATGCCGCCATTTTCGATTTTCGACAGCATGCCGTTCGATATGCCCGCCGCGCCGGCAAGGTCGGCGACCGACAGGTCCTGCCGGCGGCGGAGCTGCCGCACCTGAGCGCCGATGGCCCGTTCGAGGCTGCGTTTGGGCTGGCCCGGCGCGTTCGAGCCGGTGGGGAGTGTGTCGGGGTCGGTCATGCGCAAAGGTCTATTGGGTTGAACGGATCGCGCAACCCTCACCCCGTCATGCTCAACTCCGGAACACCACCGTCTTGCTCCCGTTGAGCAGCGCGCGGCCCTCCAGGTGGAACGCCACCGCGCGCGCCAGCACGCGGCGTTCGATATCGCGGCCCTTGCGCACCAGATCCTCCGGCGTGTCGTGGTGGCTGATCCGCTCGACATCCTGCTCGATGATCGGCCCCTCGTCGAGATCGGCGGTGACATAATGCGCGGTCGCGCCGATCAGCTTCACCCCGCGCGCATGCGCCTGATGATAGGGCTTGGCGCCCTTGAAGCCGGGCAGGAAGCTGTGATGGATGTTGATGCAGCGACCCGACAGAAACGCCGCGAGGTCGTCCGACAATATCTGCATGTAGCGCGCAAGGATGACGAGCTCCGCGCCGCTTTCCTCCACGATGGCCTTGATCTGCGCTTCCTGCTGCGGCTTGGTGTCGCGGGTGATCGGCAGATGGTGGAAGGGGATGCCGTTGAAATCGGCGGCGGCATAGGTCTCGCGCGGGTGGTTGGAGATGATGCCCGCCACCTCCATGCTCAGCTCGCCGATGCGCTGGCGATAGAGAAGGTCGACAAGGCAATGGTCGAACTTCGAGGCGAGGATCAGCACGCGGCGCTTCACGTCGCGCGGGGTGATCGCCCAGTCCATGGCAAAGCCCGCCGCGACCGGCGCGAAGGCGGCGCTGAGCGCCTCGCTCTTCCCGTCGCCCTCGACGAGGAACACGATCCGCGCGAAGAACTGGCGGGTTTCGGGATCGTCGAACTGGTGCGCCTCGACGATGTCGCCGCCCAGCCGCAACAGCTCGGCAGTGACGCCGGCGACGATGCCGGGCCGGTTGGGACAGGAAAGCGTCAGTATATAGGCAGTCCGGGTCACGGTCGTTCCCTGATTGATCGGGCTATGGTTCAGAGCGCCGCGCGGGCTGCGGCGAACCAGTGCAGAAAGCTGTCCGCATAGCTGCGAAAGACGGCGATGTCATAGACGGGATCGTCCTCCACCTGCCAGAGAATGACGCCGATATGCGCGATCGCGGTCACGGCGGACGATCGCCGCGCAAAGCGGTCGGGGTGCAGGTCGATGAACGCGCCGCGCTGGAGCAGGTCGCGGGCGCGTGACCCCGACAGGCGGAAAATTCGGTAGCCGCTCGACTGGTCCGAAACCGACGCCAGCCCGCCAAGCTGGAGCGAGAGCGCATCGGCGAGCGCATTGTCGGCGGCATCGGCATGTGCCAGCCAGCTTCCCGGCCCGGTGCCGATCATCATCAGCCGCGAATCGCCGGTCCAGCCGGGGCGCTCGGAAAGCGCGAAGCCGAGTGCATCGCCGATGGCTTCGGCGCCAACGCCCTTGCGCGCCATGACGGTGGCGAGGCCCCAGCCCTCGCGCTCGGTCAGGGTCGCCGCCTCAGCCACGGACACGCTCGCCTTGGGGGTCGACGAACACCGGGTCGCACACGATGGCGCGGACATCGGGCCCGCGCACCGGGTCGTGAAGGATGATCTCCTCGCCATGCCGCTCGGCACCATGGCGCAGCAGGCCCAGCGCGATCGCGCAGCCGAGCGTCGGGGACCAGGCGGCCGAGGTCACATAGCCCTCGTCATTCGCGGCGACAGGCGCCGCCCGTGGTGCCAGCAGATGCGCGCCCGCCCGCAGCGTCGCGGCGGCGTCGACCGCGCGAAGCCCGACTAGCCGGGGGCGCGCGGGATCGGCCAGCGCCGGCCGCGCGGCCATGACCCGGCCGATGAAATCCTTCTTCTTCGACATCATGCGCCCCATGCCCAGATCGGCGGCGGTGGTCTGGCCGTTGAGCTCATTGCCCGCCGCATGGCCCTTTTCGATCCGCAGCACGCCCAGCGCCTCGGTGCCATAGGGCTGTGCGCCCAGCGGTTCGCCCGCCGCGATCAGCGCGCGAAGCAGCAACATGCCCCCTTTGGCAGGAACGCTGACCTCATAGGCCAGCTCGCCCGAGAAGGAGAGGCGGAACAGGCGCAGCGGCATGCCCTGCCAGCGCAGTTCGGCCGCCGCCATATAGGGAAAGCCATCGTTCGACAGGTCGGCGGCCGGGAGCAGTGCCTGCATGAGCGCGCGAGACCGAGGCCCCGCCACCGCATAGGTCGCCCATTGTTCGGTCACCGAAGTCGCCGTCACGTCGAGATCGGGCCAGATCACCTGCCGCGCATGGTCGATGTGCTGCATCACCCGCGCGGCGTTGGCGGTGGTGGTGGTGAGGAAGAAGCGGTCGTCTGCGAAGCGCGTGGTGGTGCCGTCGTCCATGACGAAACCGTCCTCGCGCAGCATGACGCCATAGCGCGCCTTGCCGACGGGCAGCGTCGAGAAGAGGTTGATATAGAGCCGGTCGAGCAGCGCGGCGGCATCGGGGCCATGCACGTCGATCTTGCCGAGCGTCGACACGTCGCAAATGCCGACGCTCTCGCGAACTGCCTTTACCTCTCGATCGACGCTCTGCCGCCAATGGGTCTCGCCCGGCCTTGCGAACCATTGTGCGCGCTTCCATTGCCCGGCGTCGACGAAGGTCGCGCCGTTCGCTGCCGCCCAGTCATGGCTCGCGGTCTTGCGCACCGGGCGGAAATGCTCGCCGCGATGCGGGCCGGCCAGCGCGCCGATCGCGACCGGCAGCCAGGGCGGGCGCGACAGGATCGTGCCCGCCTCGGCGATGCTGCGGCCGGTCGCGGCGGCGAGCAGGGCATGGCCGCCGATCTGGCTCGTCTTGCCCTGGTCGGTCGCCATGCCGAGCGTGGTGTAGCGCTTCATATGCTCGATCGAGGCAAAGCCCTCGCGCGCGGCGAGCGCCACGTCCTCGTCGGTCACGTCATGCTGGAAATCGACGAACGCCTTGGTCCGACGCTCGGGCACATGAAAGAGCGCTCCGGTAGACGCGGGGTCGTCGCTGGTGCGGATCGCCAGCGACGGCGCTGGGGTCCGGCGCGATTGCGCGACGACGTCGGCGGCTGCGGCATGTCCCTCTGCGATGGCGCTGCCGAGCGACAGCGCGCCCGACGCCGCGCCCACCGCGCGCAGGCCCTGCGGCATCGCGCCGGGGACAAAGGCGTGGATCGCGTCGGACCAGACGGGCTTGCCGCCCAGATGGCTGCCGAGGCCGATGGTGGGGTTCCAGCCGCCGCTGACCGCCAGCAGGTCGGCAGCGAAACGGCGGCGGTGGCCGCGCGAGTCGATGACCTCGACGCTGTGCAGCGGGCTTCCGCGCGTATCGGTGACTCGTCCGCCCGCGACGATCTCTACCCCCGCCGCAACGATGGCGGGGGAGGGGGCGGACAGGACCGTGCGCGCGTCAACGATGGCGAGCAGCTCGACGCCTGCCGCCAGCAGATCCTCGGCCACGCGCCAGCCGCTGTCGCCGCTGGTGAAGACCACGGCGCGGCGTCCGGGGGCAGCGGCGAAACGGTTGACATAGGCCGATACCGCACCCGCCATCATCACGCCGGGCCGGTCGTTGCCGCCGAAGGTGATCGGACGCTCGATCGCGCCGCTCGCCAGCAGCGCCTGGCTCGCGATGACGCGCCACAGCCTTTGCCGGGGTTGCCCCTCGCCGGGGGCGGGGAGGTGATCGGCCACCCGCTCGACGATGCCATATTCGCGCCCGTCATAGACGCCGAACACGGTCGAGCGCGGCATCAGTGTGACGTTGGGCAGGGCGGCCAGTTCGGCGGTGGCGACGGCTGCCCATTCGTGGCCCGCCATGCCATCGACCTCGTGCCGCTCGGCGAGCAGGCGTCCGCCGAAGCAATGGTCGTCGTCGGCCAGCATCACGCGAAGCCCCGCTCGCCCGGCGGTCAGTGCCGCCGCCAGCCCTGCCGGGCCGCCGCCGATCACCAGCAGGTCGCAGAAAGCGAAGCCCTTGTCATAGCTGTCCGGGTCCGGCTCGCCCGACAGCGCGCCGAGCCCCGCCGCACGGCGGATCAGCGGCTCGTAGAGGCGCTCCCACAGCTTCGCGGGCCACATGAAGGTCTTGTAGTAGAAGCCCGCGACGAACAGGGGCGCGGCGATCTGGTTCACCGCCATCAGGTCGAACGACAGGCTGGGCCAGCGGTTCTGGCTACTCGCCTCCAGCCCGTCGAACAGCTCGACCGTGGTGGCGCGGCTGTTGGGTTCCGCGCGTGCGCCGCTGCGCAGCGTGACGAGCGCGTTCGGCTCCTCGGCCCCGGCGGTCAATATGCCGCGCGGCCGGTGATATTTGAACGAGCGCCCGACCAGCCGCACGTCATTGGCGACCAGCGCCGATGCCAGCGTGTCGCCCGTGAATCCGGTCATCGCCCGACCGTCGAAGGTGAAGGACAAGGGGCGCGACCGGTCGATCAGCCCGCCCGACGACAGCCGGCTCATCGCTTGCCCTCCCGTGCCAGCCGGGCGGCGGCGATCGCGTGGTTCGCGGTGTTGCGAGTCACGACGATCCAGTTGCGGCAGCCCTGCGCATGATACCAATGCTCGGCCATCTCGCCCGCGACATTGTCGCGCAGGTAGACATAATCGAACATGCCCTCCTCGCTGTCCGGGCGCAGCGGGGCGGCGTCGCCGCGATAGACGAACTCGTGGGCGTCGCGATCGCCGCAATAGGGGCAGGGTATCCGCATCGTCAGCGCCTCAATGCAGGTTCGGCTGGGCGCCCTGGCCCTTTTCGTCGATCACCGCGCCGGTGGCGAAGCGGTCGAGGCGAAAGGCGGTCGCGCTGTCGTGGGGGGCATCGGTGGCGAGGAGATGCGCGAAGCACCAGCCGCTCGCGGGCGTCGCCTTGAACCCGCCATAGCACCAGCCGGCGTTGAGATAGAGGCCGTCGATGGGCGAACGGTCGATGATCGGCGATCCGTCCATGCTCATGTCCATGACCCCGCCCCAGGAGCGGAGCAGGCGCGCGCGGCCGATCATCGGCATGATCGCCATGCCGCCCTCGCACACATCCTCCACCACGGGCAGGTTTCCGCGCTGGGCATAGCTGTTGTAGCCGTCGATATCGCCGCCGAAGACAAGGCCACCCTTGTCCGACTGGCTGACATAGAAATGCCCCGCGCCAAAGGTGATGACGCCGGGGATGACGGGCTTGAGCGCCTCCGACACGAACGCCTGCAGCACATGGCTCTCGATCGGCAGGCGGAGTCCGGCCCTGGCGGCGACGAGGCTGCTGTGCCCCGCGACCGCCAGCCCCACCTTGTCCGCGCGGATGTCGCCACGGCTCGTCTCGACTCCCGTCACCGCGCCGCTCGCGTCGCGAAGGAAGCCGGTGACCTCGCAATTCTGGATGATGTCGACGCCCAGTGCCGATGCGGCGCGGGCGTAGCCCCACACGACCGCGTCATGCCGCGCGGTCCCGCCACGCCGCTGGAGAAGCCCGCCCTGGATCGGAAAGCGTGCCTGGTCGAAATTGAGGAAGGGCGCCAATCGCCGCACCGCGTCGCGGTCGAGCAGTTCGGCATCGACTCCATGAAGCCGCATCGCATTGCCGCGCCGGGCATAGGCGTCGCGCTGCGCGTCGCTGTGATAGAGGTTGAGGACGCCGCGCTGGCTGACCATAGCGTTGTAATTCAGCTCCTGCTCCAGCCCCTCCCACAGCTTGATCGACCATTCGTAGAAGGGCGTGTTGCCGTCGAGGCCGTAATTCGAGCGGATGATGGTGGTGTTGCGCCCGGAATTGCCGCCGCCGATCCACCCTTTTTCGAGCACGGCGACGCGGGTGATGCCATGGACGCGCGCGAGATAATAAGCGGTAGCGAGGCCATGCCCGCCGCCGCCGACGATCACCATGTCATAGCCGGGGCGCGGCGACGCATCGCGCCAGGCCGGACGCCAGCCGCGATGCCGCGACAGCGCATGCCGTGCCAGATTGACAATCGAGTAACGCTGCAAACCGGTGCCTCTCAACGCCGTTCGTGCTGAGGAGGGACTGAGCCCGGACCGTGTCCGGGAGAAGGTCCGTCTCGAAGCACCTCTGTCTTTCGAGACGCCATTTCGCTTCGCTCAATGGCTCCTCAAGACGAACGGGGTGTCTTAACAATGGTGTCAGTTTAGGCGGATTAGGGTTGAACGGTTTGCCCGTCAGCGACAAGATAGCGTCTATGAGCGACAATGCCAGCCGACTGGCCTTCCTGCTGACCGACGGCTTCGCGCTGATGTCCTATGCCGCGATCGTCGAGCCGTTCCGCGCGGCCAATGTGCTGGCGCGCGAGCCGCTCTATCGCTGGAGCCATGTCTCGCTCGACGGCGGACCGGCGCGCGCGTCGAACGGTGCCAGCATCATCGCGGACCATGCGGTCGGCGACGCCATCGACTGCGACATAGTGTTCCTGTTCGCGGGCGGCGATCCGACGCTGTTCGATCATGCGCCGACCTTTGCCTGGCTTCGCGCACTCGCGCGACGGGGCGTCGCTGTGGCGGGCGTGTCCGGCGGGCCGTTCCTGCTGGCGCGCGCCGGGCTTCTGGCCGGCTATCGCGCGGTGATCCACTGGGAACATCGTGCCGCGTTTCTGGACCATTTCCCCGATCATGTGCTCGAGGAAGGCCTTTATGTCATCGACCGCCAGCGGATCAGTTGCGCCGGCGGCGCGGCCGGACTCGACCTGTCGATCGACCTGATCGAGCGCGCGCACGGCCATGATCTTGCGGCGCAGGTCAGCGACTGGTTCATCCGTACCCAGCCGCGCGGTGCGGACAGGCCGCAGCGGCTCAGCTTTCGCGACCGCTATGCGGTGAGCGACAGTCGGCTGGTGCGGGTGCTTGCGCGGATGGAGGCAACGGTGGAGGAGCCGGTCCCGCGCGAGGCGCTGGCGGCGGTCGCGGGCCTGTCGGTGCGGCAGCTCGAACGGCTGTTCCGCTCACAGCTCGCGACAGGTGTGAACGCCATGTATCAGCGGATCAGGCTGGATCAGGCCGCGCAGTTGCTGCGGGGCAGCGGCCTGTCGGTGACCGAGGCAGCGGTGGCCTGCGGCTTTCAGAGCGCGAGCCATTTCGCGCGGGCCTTTCGCGCCCGGTTCGGGATCGCGCCCAGTGCGGCTCGCGCGCCCGGACGGAACCGGGCGCGCGGCTGAATCGGGCGTGCGCCTTATTCCGCAGCTTCGGCGGAACGGGGGCGGCGCGTGCGGCGGGGCTTGGGCGCTTCCGTGCCAGTATCGCTGTCCTCGGCAGGCCGAGCGATCGACGGCGGCAGCACCGCCAGGTCGAGACCGGCACCTGCCTCATCCGCCTCGTCATTTTCGGCACGGCGACGGGGGCGTCCGCGCGGCCGGCGGGGGGCCTCGGCGGCCTGCGGCTCCGGCGCGACTCCCTCGGGACGCTCGGTCCGGGGGCGACGGGCAGGACGAACCTCGGCCGCTTCCTCCTCATAGGACGTGTCGGAGGGCATGTCCTCAACACCGGCGGAGGTTTCGGTGCGGGGCTGGGCGCGATAGGGCTGCTGCTGCTGTTGCGGCTGACGGCGATCGTCGCGCTCACGATCGCGCGGTTCGAAGCGCTGATCGCGCATCGGACGGTCGGACGCGAAGTCGCCATAATCGTCGCCGTCGTCGTCCTGGTCCTGATCGCCTTCGTCGGGACGGCGGAAGCGCGCCTGCTGTTCTTCCTGGCGGGCGCGATTGTCGGCGAGCACGCGGAAATAATGATCGGCGAACTGCAGATAATATTCCGCGTTCACCCGGTCGCCCGCAAGTTGCGCGTCGCGCGCCATGTTGCGGTATTTCTCGAGAAGCTGCGTGGCGTTGCCGCGCGCCCGGTTGTCGATCCTGTTTCCGGAATCCCCACCGCCCCGATTGCCGCCGGTGTTCTGGCGCGGGTTATTCCGGCCGCGACGGCGGCCGGCCTGACGATTGTTGATCAAGTCGCTTCGTCCCTATGCACGCTGAGAGTATGTAAGCTGATGCATTCAAATCCTAAAAACCGCCCCACCGGGCGAGCGCGCTCTGCATGAAGCGCTTCATGGGCGAAGGCTCCTGCCTCCGTCGGTGGGCGCTGACACGCCCGGACATCTGCGCCACTATGACTGTGGGAGCGGGCCGCACCCTGCGGATGAATGCTCATCCGCCGCGCGTTCCATGCGCCCCAGATAGCGTTTCACTTGGCTCAAACCAAGAGAAAACACGAACGGCGTTAAAAAAAGGCGAAGGATGCGGCATGCCGTTCATGGCGTGAGCACGAGACAGCGCGCGCGTCCGCCAAGGTCGGGCCGCACCGCGACGGAGAGCCCGGCGGCCGCGAACAGTTGGGCGGCACTCTCCCCCTGATCATGGCCGATCTCCACCAGGGCGGCACCGTCCGGGGCGAGCAGGCGGGGCATCTGGCCGGCGAGCAGGCGATAGGCATCGAGCCCGTCGGGGCCGGCGAACAGCGCCGCATGCGGTTCATGATCGATCAACCCGGGGGCGAGCGTCTCTCCCTGTGCCACATAGGGCGGATTGCAGAGGATGAGATCGAAACGCTCCGCCAGACCCTCGGCCCAGTCGCCCTCGCGGAACTCGGCCCTGTCCTGAAGGCCGCAGCCGCGCGCATTGCCTTGCGCGATCCGCAACGCCTCCGCCGACGAGTCGATGCCGATGCCGGTGGCGCCGGGCCATACCGCCAGCGCCGCGAGAAGCAGCGCGCCCGACCCGGTCCCGAGGTCCAAGACTCGGCGCGGGCCATCGCCGCCGGCGAAATGGTCGATCGCCGCCTCGATCAGGGTCTCGCTGTCGGGACGGGGGATGAGGACGCCGGGCGCGACATGCAGCCTGAGTGTCCAGAAGTCGCGCCAGCCGGTGATATAGGCGACGGGTTCATGGCCAAGGCGGCGCTCCAGCATGGCCTCGGCGCTCTCGGGCACCGGCAGGTCGCGGAGCCTCAGCAGCATGTCGCCTCGCTCGATCCCCAGCGCATGCGCGGCGAGCAGCTCGGCGTCGAGGCGCGGGGTGTCGCTGACCACGGCCAGGCGATCCGTGGCGGCGCGGAGCCAGGTCGCGAGAGTCATGCCTGGGCTGTCACGCCACTTCGTCGAGTTGCGCGAGCCGCGCCGCCTCGTCCTCGGCGGTGAGCGCTGCGATCACGTCCTGAAGACCCGGCCCCTCGAGGATTTCCGGCAGGCGGTGAAGCGTCAGGTTGATGCGGTGGTCAGTCACCCGGCCTTGCGGGAAATTATAGGTACGGATGCGTTCCGACCGGTCGCCCGATCCCACCATCGCCCGCCTCGCCCCCGCCTGTTCCGACTGGGTGCGCGCCCGCTCCATCTCGTAGAGCCGCGTGCGCAGAACCTGCATCGCCTTGGCCTTGTTCTTGTGCTGGCTGCGCTCGTCCTGCTGGATGACGACGAGGCCGGTGGGCAGATGGGTGATGCGCACCGCCGAGTCGGTGGTGTTGACATGCTGGCCGCCGGCGCCCGACGCCCGGTAGATGTCGATCTTGAGGTCCTTGTCCTCGATCTGCACATCGACCTCCTCGGCCTCGGGCAGCACCGCGACGGTCGCGGCACTGGTGTGGATGCGCCCGCCGCTTTCGGTGACGGGGACGCGCTGGACGCGGTGGACGCCGCTCTCGAACTTGAGCCGGGCGAAGACGCCGGTGCCGGTGACGGAGGCGATGACTTCCTTGAACCCGCCCGCCTCCGACGCGCTGGCGGAGATCAGCTCGACCCGCCAGCCCTGGCTTTCGGCATAGCGCTGATACATGCGGAACAGATCGCCCGCGAACAGCGCCGCCTCGTCGCCGCCGGTGCCCGCGCGGATTTCGAGCATCGCGGGCCGGGCGTCGGCGGCGTCGCGCGGCAATAGCGCGAGCGCGAGCGCGCGTTCGGCGTCGGGCAGGCGGTCGCGGACGGCGCGAAGCTCCTCCTCCGCCATGGCCTTCATTTCCGGGTCGGCGAGCATGTCCTGCAACTCGCGCTGCTCCTGCCGCAGGCTTTCCACCTCGTCGGCGGCGCGGGCCACCGGCTCGAGTTCGGCATAGTCCTTGGACAGGCGGACGAATTCAGCAGGTTCGAGGTCTGGCCGCGCCATCCCCGCCTGAATCTCGTCACGACGCGCGCGGATCTGCGCGATGCGGTCGGGGGAGATGGAGGTCATGCGGCGCTATATAGTGGTTCGCGCAGAGGCGCGGAGAACGCAGAGGGCGTGAAACCGGTTCTTCCCCCCTCCCCTTCAGGGGAGGGGTCGGGGGTGAGGGAAGGCCGCTGGACGCATCGCTCGTGGCGGCCCACCCCCCACCCACCCCACAAAGGGGGGGG
>CAZHGR010000083.1:0-13061 GCA_964532255.1 uncultured Sphingobium sp. | reverse complement strand
TCAGGCTCTGCTGGTAGAGCGCGTGAAGCATCGCGTGTCCGGTCCGGTCGGCCGCGGCGCAGGTCCGCTGCACCGGCGGGCCGTCGCCCATGTTCTGCATATGGCCGCCGAACGGACGCTGGTAGATTGTGCCGTTGTCGTTGCGGCTGAACGGCACACCGGCATGTTCCAGCTCATACACCGCCTGCGGTGCCTCGCGCACCATATATTCGATCGCGTCCTGGTCACCCAGCCAGTCCGACCCCTTGACGGTGTCGTACATATGCCAGGTCCAGTGGTCCGGGCTGTTGTTACCCAGGCTGGCGGCGATGCCGCCCTGCGCAGCGACGGTGTGAGACCGCGTCGGGAACACCTTGGTGATGCAGGCGGTCTTCAGGCCGGCCTCTGCCGAGCCCATCGTCGCGCGCAGCCCCGATCCGCCCGCACCGACCACGACGGTGTCATAGCTGTGATCGATGATCTTGTAGGCTTCGCTCATATCAGCCCGCGCCCCCCGTGAAAGCGATCTTGGCGACCGCGAAGATGCCAAGCGCAGCCCCGGCGATCGCATAGAAATTCAGCAGCAGAAGGGCGAGAATCTTGCCCCCCTCGTCATGCACATAGTCTTCGATGAAAATCTGCAGCCCAAGCCGCAGATGGTAGAAGACGCTGATCAGCATCAGGATCATCGGTACCGCGACCAGCGGCTGAGTCAGCCAGCCCGTCACCGATCCGTAATCTAGACCCGGCAGGAAAACCAGGCTCAACAGCAGCCACGGCACCAGCACCAGGTTGCCGGCGGTGGTCACACGGTGCTGGATGAAGTGGTGAGTCCCGGCGCGCGCCGAACCCAGTCCCCGAACGCGCCCTAGGCGCGTACCGCCCTTCACGACGCCGCTCCTACGAAAATCGCCGCCCAGATCGCGGCGGTCAGGGCCGGGGCCGCCAGCAGGAGCGTCATCGCCCACATCTTGTTCCGGCCGAGTTCAAAACCCGCCCCCATGTCCATGACGAGATGGCGAATGCCCGAGAACAGATGCTCGAAAAAGCTCCACGTCAGGCCGATCAGCACGACATAGCCATACCAGCTCGTCGCATGGCCGACGAACGCGGCATAGGCATCAGGCCCGCTGGCGGCGGCGAACAGCCACCAGACCAGAACCATCGTTCCGGCCGTGGCCATCGCTGTACCGGTCGCGCGGTGCAGGATGGAGACCAGCATATGCGGTCCCCAGCGCCAGATCGTCAGATGCGGTGATAGAGGTCGTCCCCCGGTGGTCGCCATCTTCGGCTTATCCCTTAATGCCCAACGTCGGTCCCCTTAGCCCAAGTTTGGCAACATGCAAACGCTTCGATCTGCGTACCTTTAGCGGTCGACGAACGCGTGTCCCTCCAGAGCTGCGGGGCGGGGTCGCAACCTTGTCTTAACCAGCCCGCGCTAGGAGCATGTGGTGGAGAGGGGCGAGCGCCTGAACTCGACGAGTGGGGTTCTGCAATGATCAAGAAAATGCCAATGCGGGTCAGATTACAAGAGCTTGACAGCACAGGTAAATCCATCGCTGCTCTGCGCAAGGTTCCTGACATCCTCGGCGATAAAGTAAACGATATCGTCGAGCAGTTTACACAGGACTATGTCGACGCCGCAGGAATGCGCGCCAAGGTCGATGATGCGTTACTCGCCAAGATGCGGTCCTCGGCCGAGCGCTACCTTCTGTGCAAATTGCGCGACGTCGATGGCGAAGAATGGCGCAACGTCGTGATCGAAGCGGTCAGGCTCGGGCATCGCCACCATGTTCCCGCTCATGTGCTGACAAACAATTTCTACCGGCAGACGGTATTGATCGCCGAGCTGGTATTCAACGCATTCAGCGATCCGCTGCAGGCCGCCGAACGCACCGAAGTGTTGCGGTCGCTCTGGCTTCTCAACATGCTGGAGACTGAGGAAATCTTCTCCGCGGCCCACACGATCGAACTTCAGGAAGCCGACGCGCGCAGGCTGGAACTGTCCGCGCAGTTCGAGGATAATATCTCGAAGAACCTGGACGACGCATCGCTGACGGGCCTGAAACTCCGCGACCAGGCCAAGGGCGCGTCAAGCGCGACTCGCGGAATGCTCGACAAGGCGTCGGAGGTCGCGGCCGCTGCCGAACAGTCGGCCATTGCGATGCGCGAAGCGGCGCAAACCTCCGCCGGCCTGATTCGCGCAATCGAACAGGCGCGCGGCGAGGTCGAGGGATCGGCCGAGGTCGCATCGCGCGCATCGGCCCAGGCCATCGAGGCGGTGGCCATGTCGGCGGCACTGTCCGACCATGCGCAGTCGATCGAATCGATCCTCAGCCTGATCCGCGACATCGCCGGCCAGACCAACCTGCTCGCGCTCAATGCCACGATCGAGGCGGCGCGCGCGGGCGATGCCGGCCGCGGCTTCGCGGTGGTCGCGCAGGAGGTCAAGTCGCTCGCCAACCAGACCGCGCGCGCGACCGACGACATCGCGCAGAAGATCGCCGCCATCCAGTCGGCGACGCGCCAGTCGGTCGAAACCAACGAGCGAATCCGCGAAACCGTCGGCGAAGTGCAGACCACGGGCCTTCGGATCCGCGCGGCCATGGACGCGCAGGCGCAGACGGTCACCATGATCACCGCCGCCGTCGACGAGACCGCGCTGGCGGCCGACTCGATGTCGAGCAACATCTCCGCCATCCGGCAGGATACGGAAATCGTCGCGTCCGAAATCGACGCGCTCGAATCGGGCTTTGCGAATGTCGCCGAACTGCTGGCCGGGCTTCGTGAGGCGTCGGAGACGTTCAGCCGCATCGCGGCCTGACGCACATCGGACAAGCGGCCTTGCATCGTGGCGGCGGACGTCTATCGGTCCGTCGATGCTGGACACCATGAACGACAGGGTCGCCGATACCGGCGGCTGGCTGATCACCCTTCCCTGCCTGCGCGCAGAGGCAGAGGCGGCCGACACCGACTCGGACCCCGTGCTGCTGGCGCTCGGCACGCCGCCTGTCCTGGCCTTCACCGAGGAGGACGAGGAGAGCGGGCGCTGGCTGGTTCACGCCTATTTCGCGCAGCGCCCGACCCGCCGGACGATCACCGCGCTGGCGGCCCATTTCCCGAGCGCGCGCGGCCATGATCCGTCGCTGACACGGCTGGAGGCGACCGACTGGGTTTCGCTGAGCCAGCAGGGACTGCCCCCCGTCACTGCCGGACGCTTCCATGTCCGTCACCGCACCGACGAACCGACCAGCCCCGATCACATCAACCTTCTGATGCCTGCCAGCCGCGCGTTCGGCACCGGCAACCACGAGACAACGCATGGGTGCCTGGCGCTGCTCGACCGGTTGAGGCGGCAAGGGCATCGCTTCGGCAACATCGCCGACATCGGCACGGGCACCGGAATCCTGGCCTTCGCTGCCGCCAATCTGTGGCCGCGCGCGCATCTGATGGCGTCCGATATCGATCCGGAAGCCATATCCGTCGTTCGGGAGATACTGGTGCCCAATGCCATGTCGGAGGGTGCGGGACCGGGCCAGGTGACGCTGGTCACCGCGGCAGGCGCGGACCATCCGGCGATTGGTCGCCGCGCGCCTTATGATCTGATGATCGCCAATATCCTGGCCGGCCCGCTGATCGCACTCGCGCCCTCGTTGGCCCCGCTCGTCGCCGATGGCGGGTCGCTTCTGCTCGCGGGGCTTCTGGACGATCAGGCGGAGGCGGTTATCGCGGCCTATCGACGCGAAGGACTGCGTCTGGCGGAGCGGACCGATCAGGGACGCTGGCCTGTCCTCCACCTGCGCAAGCGCCGCCGCTTCGGCTGGCGGCGACCGCCGGGACGCGGTGCCGCATCGGGCGAGACGCCCGGCTACGGGAGCTGGTAGCCGGACGCGATCTCGCGGGGCTCAGCTCCGCGCCGCTGCCACATCCGATTCGGTGACCGGCACCAGCTTGATCTCGACGCGCCGGTTCGCTGCCTTGCCATCGGTGGTCTCGTTGCTGGCGATCGGCTGCATCTCACCAAAGCCGCGAGTCGCGACCCGAGCCGACTGCACGCCCCTGCCGGTCAGATAGCTCGCGACCGACTGGGCGCGGCGTTCCGACAGCGACTGGTTGTACGCCTCCGCCCCATCCGAGTCGGTATGGCCCAGGACGTCGATATAGGTCTTGGGATATTCGGCGAGGATCGATGCCACCTCGTTCAGCGTCGGCTGGAACTGCGGCTGCACCGCCGCGTCGTCATAGGCAAAGGTGATGCCCGACGGCATGCGCAGCGTCAGATTGTCGCCGTCGCGGATCACATCGACGCCGCTGCCTGCGGTCCGCTCGCGGAGCTTGCGCTCCTGCGCGTCCATATAGGCGCCGATCCCGGCACCCGCGACCGCGCCGATCCCGGCACCCACGATCTTCTCGGTACGGTCGCTCCGTCCGCCGACCAGATCGCCTAGCAGATAGCCCGCCGCCAGCCCGCCTACGCCGCCGATCGCAGCCTTCGATATGCGGCGCTCCCCCGTGTAGGGGTCGGTGGTGCATGCCGCTGTGACACCCACGAGGGCAGTAAGCGACGCTGCGGCGACTAGCTTTCTCATTCGGTTCATATCGGTCCTCTTCCATCTGCCCGACCGGCCCCCCGGAGCCGGTCGACGCACCCGCATCAATGCGCAGGCAAGGCCGTATGTTCCGCATCCGAACTGAACCGGAACTGACGAGATGGTTGTGACGCGGACAAAAACAGGTCAAAGGCAGTTTTGTCGACATGCCTCCGTCCATACCCCTGACGCCGTTTCCGTGGTCCGACGTCGCGATCATCATCGCGCTGGTCGCCCTCAACGGCCTGTTCGCAATGTCCGAACTTGCCATCGTGTCGGCGCGGCCCGCGCGGCTGCAAGCAATGATTCGCGACGGCCGCAGCGGGGCGCAGGCCGTGATGGCGCTACGGGAGGACCCCGGCCGCTTCCTCTCGACTGTCCAGATCGGCATCACCGCCATCGGCATCCTGGCCGGCGCTTTCTCCGGCGAAGCGCTGGGCGGGCCGATCGGCTCGCGAATCGCGCTACTGGGGGTCGAAGCCGACCTCGCCGCCGCGATCGGCTTCATCGCGGCGATCGTCCTGACGACCTATGCCTCGCTGATCATCGGCGAACTGGTGCCCAAGCAGATCGCCCTGCGCAATCCGGAGCCAGTGGCGGTGATGGTCGCGCGGCCGATGCAGATCCTTGCCGTCATCACCTCGCCGCTGGTGACCGCGCTCGACGCGTCGAGCGCCGCCGTGCTCCGCCTGCTGCGGCTCAAGCCCGACACGAGCAACAAGGTCACGGCGGAGGAGCTGCACCTGATGGTGGCCGAGGCGACGCGGTCGGGCATCATCGAGGAAAGCGATCGCGCGATCATATCGGGCGTCGTCCGCCTCGCCGACCGCCCGGTGCGGGAAGTGATGACGCCCCGACCGGAGGTCGACTGGATCGACGCCGACGCCGGTCCCGACGACATACGCGCGATGCTGCTCGATACCCCCCATACCCGCTTGCCCGTTGGCGAAGGCAGCGTGGAGGCGATCATCGGCGTCGTACAGGCGCGCGATATCATGACCGCGCTTCTGAAAGGACGGGCGGTGGACCTGCGCGCGCTGATCCGTCCGGCGGCGATCGTTCCCGATCAAATCGACGCGATGGACGCGCTCGAGACGCTGCGCAACGCGCAGGTGCCGATGCTGATGGTCCATGACGAATATGGCCATTTCGAAGGCATCGTCACGCCCGCCGACCTGCTGTCCGCCATGGCCGGCACCTTCGCATCCGACCGCGACCTCTATGACGAGCCGATGGTGACCGAGCGCGACGACGGATCGCTGCTGGTGTCGGGGCAGATGCCGGTCGACCTCCTCGCCGAGCGGATCTGCATCAACCTGCCCGAGGACCGCGAGTTCGCAACCGTCGCTGGCCTCGCGCTGTGGCGGTTCAAGCATCTGCCCGAAGTCGGCGAGCATTTCGACGAACAGGGCTGGCGCTTCGAGATCGTCGACCTCGACGGGCGCAAAATCGACAAGCTGCTGGTCGCGGAGCTGGCGGAAAAGGACCGCTGATCCAGCCTTCCCCGCGCACGACCCGCCGCGCGAGCGGCTTTCATGTTCGCGCGGAGACGCGAAGACGCGGAGAGGCGTTGCAAGCGCTCGCGTCTTTCCACCTTCTGCGTCCTCCGCGCCTCTGCGTGAACCATATTGCGGCTTCGCCGCGCTTTCGTCACCGGCGACCGGGCCGAAGCGCAGAACGGGATCAGCCGTTCGCCTCCGCGACGATCCGCGCCCATTCCGCCTCGTCGATCACGCGGATGCCGAGGTCTTCCGCCTTTTTGAGCTTCGAACCCGCGCCCGGCCCCGCCACGACGAGATCGGTCTTCGCGGACACCGTTCCCGCCGCTTTGGCGCCCAGCGCCTCCGCCTGCGCCTTGGCCTCGTCGCGGCTCATCGTCTCCAGGCTGCCGGTGAACACAACGGTCTTGCCCGTGACGGGGCTCTGCCGGGTTTCGACCACATAGGGCGGCGGCTGGACCTGCCCCAGCAGGTCGTCCCACACCGCGACATTATGCGGTTCATGAAAAAAGTCGCGCAGAGCCTCGTTCACGGCCTGCCCGATGCCAGCAACCTCGAAGTGGTTCGCAGGCGCAGAGACACGGGTGCCATCCTCCAGCCTATACATCTCGTTCATAGCTTCGACGGCTTGGCGCAAATTGGTCAACGTTACCGTTGCCTTCATGAGATCGCGCGCCGTCACCGCGCCGACATGGCGGATGCCGAGGCCGAAGAGCAGCCGTGCCGCGTCGGGCGCACGACGGTTTTCTATTGCTGCCAGCAGGTTATCGACCGATTTTTCCTTCCACCCTTCGCGGCCCAGCAGTTCCTGCCGATGATCGCGCAGGCGGAAGATGTCTGCCGGGCCATTGTCGAGCCAGCCGAGCGCGAAGAGTTCGTCGATGGTCTTCTCGCCCAGCCCGTCAATGTCCATCGCCGCGCGGCTGACGAAATGGCGCAGCCTTTCAATGCGTTGTGCCGGACAGATGAGGCCGCCTGTGCAGCGCACATCAACCTCTCCCTCCTCCGCGACTGCCTCCGAACCGCAAGCCGGGCAGTGGTCGGGAAAAATGTAAGCGGGGCGATCCTCCTCGCGCGTCAGGGTCTCGACGATCTGCGGGATCACGTCGCCCGCGCGCTGCACCACCACCCGGTCGCCGGGTCTGGCACCGAGCCGCGCGATCTCGTCGCGGTTGTGAAGCGTGACATTGGCGACGGTCACGCCGCCGACGGTGACGGGCTTGAGGCGCCCCACAGGGGTCAGCTTGCCCGTCCGTCCGACCTGGATGTCGATCGCCTCCAGCACCGTTTCGGCGCGCTCGGCGGGAAATTTGTGGGCAATCGCCCAGCGCGGGGCCTTGGCGACGAAGCCCAGCCGTTCCTGCCAGTCGAGGCGGTCGACCTTATACACCACGCCGTCAATATCATAAGCGAGATCAGCACGTTGACGTTCGATACTGCGATAGTGTTCGAGCATCGTATCGACCGACTCGACGCGGACCAGATCGCCCGAGAGGGGGAAGCCCCAGGCACCGATTGCCTGCATCACCTCATATTGAGTCTCGGCGGGAAGTGCACTCGCGACGCCCCAGCCATGCGCCATGAAGCGCAGCGGGCGCGATGCCGTGACCGCCGCGTCCTTCTGTCGCAGCGATCCGGCGGCGGCATTGCGCGGGTTGGCGAACTGGCGGACACCCTCGGCATCGAACGGCTCGCCCCGCTGTTCGGCGACCGCCCGCGCCTCCTCCATCAGCCGCGCATTGAGCGCCAGGAAATCGGCCTTGGCCATATAAACCTCGCCGCGCACCTCGAAGAGGGCGGGCGCGCTTTCGGGAAGCTGCTGAGGAATATCTGCTATGTACCTGACATTGGGCGTGACATCCTCGCCGACCTGTCCGTCGCCGCGCGTCGCAGCCACCACCAGTCGGCGGTCCTCATAGCGGAGCGAAAGCGACAGCCCGTCGATCTTGTCCTCGGCCGTCATGGCGACCGGCGCGTCGTCTGCCAGCTTGAGGTAACGCCGCACGCGCCCGACAAAGTCCGCGACATCCTCGTCAGCGAAGGCATTGTCGAGGCTCATCATGCGCTTCTCATGCGCGACCTTGGCGAGCGGCGACGCCGCAACCGATGCGCCGACCTGCCGGTTGGGGCTGTCGGCGCGGACGAGATGCGGGAACGCGGCCTCCAGAGCATTGTTCTCGCGGATCAGCGCGTCGTAATCGGCGTCCGAAATCTCGGGCGAATCCTCGGCATGATAGAGCCGGTTATGCCGCGCGATCTCCTTTGCCAGCCGCATCAGGCGATTGGCGGCGTCTGCTTCGGACAAGTCGGTCACACCCTCTCCTCCTCAGGTGCAGAGGTAGCGCCCCCGCACCAGCGGTCAGGCAAAGCGTTCAGCGAAACAAGCAACCGCTCCAGCACGCCCTCCAAATTGTGCATCACATCGGCATTGCCGAAGCGCAGGACGGCGACACCGTGCTCGCGCAGCAGACGTTGGTCGCGCGCCGCGTCCTGATCCGCCTCATGCGTGTCACCGTCAATTTCCACTGCCAGAGCCTTGGCTGGGCAATAGAAGTCCACGATGCGACCGCCGATGAGCGACTGGCGGCGAAACTTGTGTCCACCGAGTTGCGAGTTGGAGAGCGCACGCCACAGCAGCCGTTCCGGCTCGGTCGGGTTTCGACGCATGCTCGCTGCGCGTTCGAGGAGAGTGGCGCGGGAGGGGATCGGTTCGGTCATAACGGCACCACCCCCGACCCCTCCTCTAAAGAGGAGGGGAGACCCTCGTCGCGCGACATAAATGCTCCCCTCCTCTTCAGAGGAGGGGCTGGGGGTGGTGAGAAGCACCCCATCACACCCCCTCCAGCAACCGATCCGCCTGCGCCCGGGCCTCGGGAGTCACCGCCGCGCCTGACAGCATGCGCGCGATCTCCTCGCGGCGGTCGGCGTCGGTCAGCGCGTGGACGCTGGTGCGGGTGATGGTACCGCTCGACGCCTTGGCGATCAGGAAATGCTCGGCGGCGCGCGCCGCGACCTGCGGCGAATGGGTCACGACGATGACTTGCCCGTCGCCAGTGCCAGGGGCTGCCAGCCGCGCCAGCCGGTCGCCGATCGCCGACGCCACCGCGCCACCGACACCGCGGTCGATCTCGTCGAAGATCATCGTCCCCGCCCCGCCGGCCTCGGCCAGCGCGACCTTGAGCGCGAGGATGAAGCGCGACAGCTCGCCGCCGCTCGCGATCTTCATCAGCGGCGCGAAGGGCGCGCCGGGATTGGTCGAAATCAGGAACTCGACCCGGTCTAGCCCCGCCGCCCCCCATTGCCCCTCGTCGAGCCGTTCGACCTCGGTGCGGAAGCGCGCCGCGTCGAGCTTGAGCGGGGCCAGTTCCCCCGCAACCGCCGCGTCGAGCCGGTCGGCCGCGGAAAGCCGCGTGGAACTCAGCGCCAGTGCCGCCTTGTGATAGGCCGCCTTCGCCTCAGCCGCCGCGCGCTCGAGCGCCGCCAGCCCCTCCTCGCCCGCGTCGATGCGCGCCAGCCTCTCCGCCATGTCGGCAGCGGTCGCTGGCAGGTCGTCGGCGGCCACGCCATATTTGCGGGCGAGCGCGCGGAGATCGAAGAGCCGCACCTCGATCGCGTCCAGTCGCGCGGGGTCGACGCTCAGCGCCTCGACGGCGGCGCGAAGATGGTCCTCCGCCTCCCCCGCCTCGATGATCGCGCGGTCGAGCGCGGTGAGCGCGGCGCCAAGCGTGTCATGCTCGCCCGCGATCCGGTCGAGCCGCCGTGCCGCCTGGCGAAGCTGTGCCATGCCGCCATCCGAGCCCTCGAACAGCGCCGACAGCAACGCCAGGTCGTCGGTCAGCCTCGCGCCCTTCTGCATGGTCGCGCGTTCGGCGGCGAGCGTTTCTTCCTCCCCCGGCTCGGGCGCGAAGGCGGTCAGTTCCGCGACCGCATGGGCCAGATAGTCGCGCTCGCTGGTTGCCCGGTCGAGGTCGGTGCGTGCCTGCGTCAACCGCTCCTCGGCGGCACGCCATGCGGCGAACAGCGCCGCGACCCCTTGAGTGTCGCACGCACCATAGGCGTCGAGAAGCGCGCGATGGCCGCGCGGGTTCATCAGGCCGCGGTCGTCATGCTGGCCGTGGATTTCGATGAGGCCCGCGCCGATCTCGCGAAGCAACGCGGCCGAACAGGGCTGGTCATTGATGAAGGCGCGGCTGCCGCCGTCGGCCTTGAGCGTGCGGCGGATCAGCAGCGGCTCGCCCGGCTCGCAGTCCACATCATTGTCCGCCAGAAGCGCCGCGATCGCCGATCCCGCGCGGGGCGGATCGAAGCTGGCGGTGACGCTCGCCTGCCCCTCGCCCTGCCGGACGAGGCCGCTGTCGGCCCGCGCCCCGAGCGCCAGGCCGAGCGCGTCGAGCAGGATCGACTTGCCCGCCCCCGTCTCACCGGTGAGCACCGACAGCCCGGCGCCGAAGGCGAGGTCCAGCGCCTCGATCAGCACGACGTTGCGAATGGAAAGGCCCGTCAGCACGGCATGCCACCGTCACCCCCGCTCCGGCCGGAATGTGCCAGCCCCGCTGATCGGCACGGCCGCCGGTCCCGGCCCGCATGGGGGCGACAGGCGCGGCGGTCAGGCCTGTCCGCCATGCTCCCGCATCAGGTCGAAGGCGCGCTCATACCATTCCGATCCCGGATAGTTGACGCCCAGAACGGCGGCGGCCTTCTTCGCCTCTTCGGGCAGGCCAAGCGCCAGATAGCTCTCGACCAGGCGATGCAGCGCCTCGGGCGCATGGGTCGTGGTCTGATAATTGTCGATGACGTTGCGGAAGCGCAGCGTGGCAGCGAGCCACTGGCCCCGGCGTTCGTAGAAGCGGCCGATCTCCATCTCCTTGCCCGCGAGATGGTCGCTGACGAGATCGAGCTTCAACCGCGCATCGGCGGCGTAGCGCGTGTTGGGATAGCGCCGCACCAGTTCGCCCAGCGCGTCGCGCGCCTGTTCGGTGATCTTCTGGTCGCGGGTGACATCTCTGATCTGCTCATAATAGCCGAGCCCGATCAGATAATAAGCGTAGGGCGCATCCTTGTTGCCTGGATGGATCGCCAGAAAGCGGCGGGCAGTCTGGACGGACTTGGTGTAGTCGCGCGCGGCATAATAGCTGAACGCGCTCATCACCATCGCGCGGCGGGCCCAGGGAGAATAGGGATGCTGGCGCTCGACCTCGTCGAACAGCGCACCCGCCAGCGTGTACTGGCCCCGGTCGAGCCGATATTTGGCGGCGTTGTACAGCGTGCTGACATCGCGCGCGACATATTGGGTGTCGGCCTTGTTGCGGTTGGATGCACAGCCCGACACCAGGGTGGCGGCGGCTGCGATGGCGATGAGGGCTGCTGAGCGCGGGAACATGTGACGCATGATGGCTAGCCATAGACCAGTGCAGGCGGGCCGCCAAGTGATTGCGGTGGCGCTTTGGGCAGCCCCGTGGCGGAGACGTTCGCAGGACGGCAACAGTTGGCCGACGAACCGCATCCCGCCGGCCCAACATGGGGGTGAAGGGCGATGGCAGGATGCGGCCGCCGACCGCGAGGTGTCACAGAGACAGGCTCTCCGCGACGAAACCCCGCATCCGCGCGGACCCGAGGGGCGTCAGCCCGACTGTGCGCCGCCCCGGCATTGTGCCGGTGGCGGCCGCCAGTCCCGCAAGGATGAGGTTGTCGATCAGTGCCGCCTGCGCGGCGGAAGGTGCCTCGTTGGCAAGCAGAACGGCCGCTTCGCTGACAACGATCTGCTCGATTTCGGCGATCAGCAGCGACAGCATCATGTTCATGTCGTGGTCGAGGAGAAGCGGCGTCCCGAAATGACGGGCCCGCCGGCGTCCGATGCGGTGGAGGCGCATGGCCTGGTCGAGCAGCGTCCGGTCCGCCACATCGGGACCCGTCATCGTGCTGTGGAAGGGTGAATCATGGTCGGACAATCGGAATGCCACTCGATCAGCGATGAGACAGAAACGACAAGGCACCGCGCAGCAAGCCCGCGCGATGCCTTGTCTGATCGCGACCCTTAATCCCGAGCACGTCGCAAGGCATGTCCCGGAGTTGGAGGACATAGGGACGCGGCAAGCGACACCCGGTGGACGGGCATGAAAAAGGGGTCGGGAAGTGCTCCCCGGCCCCGTTTTTCCATTCAGGACGTGCGTTCAGTCCTGGGTGATGAAGCTCGGCAGGCCGATGTCGCCACCGTCATCCTTGCCGCCTTCGCTGCGCTCGGGGCGGGGACCACGGTCACGGCGCGGACCGCGATCGCCGCGATCGCGGTCACGACCGCCACGGCCCCGGTCGCCCCGGTCACCACGATCGCCCCGGTCACCGCGCTCGCCGCGCTCGCCGCGCTCGCCGCGCGGTTCCTTCGGCGGACGCGTATCCTCCAGCTCCTCGCCGGTTTCCTGGTCGACCACGCGCATCGACAGGCGGACCTTGCCGCGGTTGTCGATCTCGAGCACCTTGACCTTGACCTCCTGCCCTTCGGACACGACGTCGGTCGGCTTGTCGACCCGCTCGTTCTTCATCTCGGACACATGGACGAGACCGTCCTTGCCACCCATGAAGTTCACGAACGCGCCGAAATCGACGATGTTTACGACCTTGCCGTTGTAGATCTTACCGACCTCTGCCTCTTCGACGATTCCGAGGATCCACTTCTTGGCGGCTTCGATCTGCGCGATGTCGGACGAGCTGATCTTGATGATCCCCTCGTCGTCGATATCGACCTTGGCGCCCGTCTCGGCGACGATCTCGCGGATGACCTTGCCGCCGGTGCCGATGACGTCGCGGATCTTCGACTTGTCGATGCTGATCGTCTCGATGCGCGGCGCATGCGCCGACAGCTCGGTGCGAACCTCGCCCAGCGCCTTGCTCATCTCGGCCAGGATATGCGCGCGGCCTTCCTTGGCCTGCGCCAGCGCCTGCCGCATGATCTCCTGCGTGATGCCGGCGACCTTGATGTCCATCTGCATCGTGGTGA
>CAZHGR010000082.1:0-13075 GCA_964532255.1 uncultured Sphingobium sp. | reverse complement strand
CATCCGCAGAACCGCAAGGTATTGCTACGCTTGAGGAACTTTTGAATCGGGCTCTTAGCTCTTCCGCCTTCAGGCCGATATTGCTCTTCTCTTTAGAGTCGTCGTTTGTTTCGTAAGGCTTGCCCTTATACTCGATCACTATCTGCCGCCCATCATGCAACTCGGCCACGAAGTCGGGATAGAAGAAGTCTGTCGCGGTAGGCAGGCGATAGGCGTTGAACGGGTGCGGCGCATTGCGGACCCAATGCTTTACCGCGTCGATCCCGTCTATCACCTTGGCGCACTCCAATTCGTCGCCTTTCACATCCAGATCGTTGATTGAACCATAGTAGTGCTTCCTGAAGCGGAATGCGCCCAAGTAGGGCTTGTTCACCGCGTAACCGTTCGGATCGAACCGGTGCAGCGCGGTGGTCGGCGCATTAGGCATGCCCATTCCGTCAAGGAACAGTTGCACGCCCCGCTCGGCGGTCTGTCTGCGCAGGTCGGTCACGCGGGCAATCACGGCACGGCGAAGTGCGTATTTGCCGCGCACCAGCGCCGCCAAGGGCATGCCCCGCTTCTCCAGCAGGTTCACCACCACGCGGCGGCAATATTCCAGATAGACTTCCTGCCTCGTGTGCACTTGCCGGGTTGTGCGATCAAGGAAGCGCGCCAGTGCTGCGGCATCCCAATCCGTCGCCCCGTCAAGCGCAAGCTCCAGATTGGTGGCGACATGGCCGTAAACCAGCCGATCGCCCTCAATGTCGAACTCGTAGCTGTCGGGTTGCTCGATGTAGTCGAAGCCCGGGAGGTCCGCATCATTGGCTAGCAAGTCCCAGCCTGCTAGATCAACGAAGGACTCGGGATAGGCTAGGTCGAGTTCGCCCTGCACCATGATTTGTAATTGCGGCACTACGAAGGGGACGCCCCGCGCGGCTGGCGACTTCGCGGCTTCTGACTGCACGATGAAGCGTTCGACGGCTTCGCGTGTACCGGGTGCCATCGGCTCCACTGCCTTGGCGATTTCCCGCTTTACCTCGTCCGGCGCGTCGGGTGCGATCACGGCCAGCACTGTGCCGCCTTCGTCCTCCGCCATGCGGATCGCCTGCTGCGCGTCGGAGGTCCAGCCGCTTGTATCGGGGCGTTCATGAAGCGTCAGCTTCACCGGCTCGGGCGGGCGATACAGGGGCGCGATGCCCCCTCCCTCCAGATCGAACGTCGGCGGCATTTCCAGAATGGCTTCACGCGCGGAACGCTCATCAAAGCCCATATCCGTCAGGCGGTCCATCAGGCCGTTCGCTGCCGCCGCGAAGCTCGCTTCCGAAACATGGGCATAAGCGCGGTTCAGTTCCTCCGAACCCCGACGCTTTGCGAAGGGCATGCGCAGCACGCGGCCCAGCAACTGTTCAACGGCTCCCTTGGCGCGGATGCTGGCCAGCGAGCAGAAGACATAGGCATAGGAGCAATCCCAGCCCTCCTTCAGCGCCTGAACCGTGATGACATGTTCAATCTTGCAGGCGGGATCGAACAGATCGACCCCATCAAGCCCGCGCTGGTCGCCCGTGGCAATCACGATCGCCTCTTCAGGGATGCGCTCCACTTCCACGAGTTGCTTCTTCACCGCGTCCACCGTGGCCTCGTTGCCTTCGGCTGCGGGCATGGCCTGATAAAGCGCAATCGGACGGATACCGCCGGGGTCTTTGGCTGCGAAGTTGGCCAGCCATGCGCGGTTCTGCACGGCATGGGCGACTGCCTGTTGCCAACTGCCGTGCTGCGAAAGATGGACAGGCATCTTGATCATGTCTGCTGCCTTGAGTTCCATCGCAGTGGCAGCGGAAATGACGTTCGATCCAGCCTTGGGCGTGGCCGTCAGTTCAATGATGGCAGACGGGTTAAGGCGTGACTTCGTACCGCCCGAAAGCCCGGTCATGAAGTTGTGCGCTTCGTCGAGGATCATCAGCGGGCGCTGGCGGTGCAGCACATTGGCAAAGGATAGCGCGATCTCGCCCCGGCGCGGCCCCTTCTCCACCACGTCCAACCCTTCGCCCCGGCGCGCATCGCGGAAATGGTCTTCCAGATTTTCGTCGTCGGCATAGACATTGCGGTCGCTTTTGTCTTCGACGCGGAACGCCTGATAGGTGGCGACGATCACCACCGTCTTGTCGAGGAAGTCACGCGGGCGAATTTGGCGGCGTTCGGAGATGTCGAATACCGCAACCGCCCCATCGAACGCCTCTTCCAGTGCCAAACGATAGGGGTGGCGGGGTGTCTTCAGGGCATCGAGCGTCTGCGTCTGGATCGTGCTTGAAGGCACGAGCCAGATGACCGGAATGCGGGCGCGGTCCATCCAGCTTTCAGCCGCCACCTTGATCGCATGGCTGGCCAGCAGCGTCTTGCCGCCGCCAGTGGGCAGGCGAAGACAGCAATAGGGCACAGCTTCCAGCCCTTCGACGGACCTGTAACCGCCCTTGGCATAGGTCGGCGCATCGTCCGGCTCATCGCATTGCGATCCACGCGCGATCGTCGAAGCATAGGCGGCGGCAAAGTCATGCCCTCGCGACTTTTCAAGAAAGTGGCGGAGCTGGTCGAGCGCGCGAGTCTGATACCGCTTCAGTTCCATGTCAGCGGGCCTTCACATCATAAGGGGTTTGCTTGAAGGTCACGCCTTCGGCCTTCAGGCGCGCCGCGCCGATGCGACTGGCCTCGCCATAGATCGTCAGCGGTCCGGGATGCCCCGCAAGCGCGCGGATCGATGCCAGCAGCGCCCCTGTCAGTACGTTGCCGCCGGTCACGCTCTTGTCGCCCAGAATGCCGTTGTAGAGCAGCGCGAAGCCGCGCCCCGCATGACTGCCAAGGAAAGGACTGTCCGCCGCTCCGGAAAAGGGTTGGCCAGTTTCCGAGAACCAGACGTGCGCCGCCAGCGCCGGGAACCTGATACCGGGGCGGATACGGCCTTCCTCGTCAAACACTGGCTCGCCCAGACGATAGAAGCGGAAGCCTCCGCCACCCTGCCAGTTCACCGCCTTGGAAATGCCACCCTGTTCGCCCTCAATCACCTTGCGCAGACGCGGAGCGCAATGCGTCACGGCATGATCACCCATTTCGACGCCAATCCACTTGCGACCCATCTTGTGTGCAACGGCGGCGGCAGTTCCGGACCCAAGAAAGCTGTCTAGCACAAGGTCCCCCTCCAAAGTTGCGATCGTAAAGACGCGTTCAATTAGCCGCTCCGGTTTCGGCGTTTCAAAAGACTTTATCCCCCCAAAAATTGCTTTGGCTTCAGCACTGGCGTTTCGTGTACTCCCCGCGAAATCATAAGGCCACCAGCTCTGAGGAACTACACCGTCCTTAACTTCGGAAAGGAACTTCTTCTCCATCGGAAAATCCGAGTCGCCATTCTTACCCCAGTATATGCGATTGTCATTCGCTAGCTTTGCAAGTTCATCTGGGGGCCGTCGCCAAGAGCTTCCTACTGGAGGGAAAACTTTCCGTCCCGCTAAATTGGTGATTTCATAAAAGTCTCGGTCCCGGTGTTCAGCACGCGTCAAAGGTGTCCCCAGCCAGCTTCCGCGCGGGTCACCATCCGGATTTTTATAGTTAGCTAATTGCTTCTCAGTCCGTGGCAGTCTGTTCGGTCTCCACTTATCGGATCTTGCATAAGCTAGATTATGATTATGTGTCTGAGCCACACTTGTTGCATCATTGCCCGGTGTATCCTTTGATTGCCAAACCACATTTGCAATGAAGTTCTTTCGGCCAAATACTTCATCCATCATCACTTTCAGATAATGCGATTCATTATCGTCGATTGATACCCAGATGCTACCATCTTCCGATAGCAGGTCACGCAAAAGCTCCAGTCGGGGATAGATCATTGCCAGCCACTGGGTATGTTCTAGATTGTCGTCGTAATGCTCGAACGCGCTGCGCGTGTTGTAGGGAGGATCAATATATATGCACTTTATGCGACCCTTATAGTAGGGAAGCAGGGCCTTCAGGGCGTCGAGATTGTCGCCCTGAATAAGCATGTTGCCGTTCTCAGGATCACCGTAGGAAAGGTCGGGCGCTTCTTCCAGCAAGCGGTAAGGCACTTGGCTCGCGCGTTTAAGGTCTGCGTCGCGCGTCAGCCACGTTAAACTCGGCATTCGTCATTCCCCTTGTGCGCGACTGGCCTTGATGTTGTACTCGTCGCACATAGCGCATGTCTGGCATTCGTCGACACCGCAGGCAATCGCCTTGCCTTTGATCCTGTTTTGTTCTCATGCTCTCCGCGATGCGAATCACGCGGGACCAACTCACCATCAAAGCCCTATTGGCGCTGGAGGAAGCCGAGAAGCGCACGGGTGAAGCGCCCCTGCCCCGCTCCTACTGGCTGCGGTTCGTCCTGGCCTATCTGTGCACTGTGTCCATTGGCGACCGAGGGCCGTTTGACCGCTTCTGGCAGGCCGTGACCGACACGAACGAGGGCTGGTCTGCAAAGGGTGACGGCATACAGCGTAGGGCGAACGCCGGGGCAGCCTTGGAAGCGATCTACATCGCGGTCGGCGTTCAGCGGACCCGGACCATGATGTTCCATGAGGTTCATGCGGACAAGTCCACCCTTAAATGAAAGACTCCAAGGCGGTAGCCAATGACGCGCGCTAAAGATCGGCCTCGCGGAGCAAGTCCGAAGGCAGAGCGCCGAGTGCAGTCGCGATACGGAGCAGATTGAGAAGGGTTAGGTTGCGCTCACCCCGCTCAATCTTGCCCATGTGGGATCGGTCGATGCCAGCGGCATCGGCGAACGCTTCCTGAGACAACCCCATCGCCACCCGCCGAGCGCGTACCCTCTGCCCCAAGCGGACAAGCGAGCCGTCCTCATCGCGATGTCCTGCTACCCGTGCCACTCCATGGCAGTCGCGCCTTGACTATCCGCGCTCCACGGTATTTACGACCCGTAAACGACGCATTCCGGATGAATGTGACGGCTGGAGATGACGATGATTTCCGCGCTCTTGTTGATGGTCGCCTCCCCGCAGTACGCAGCCGACCACGCTGCGGCGCGCGCCCGGCTGGAGGAACTTCAAGCACCTTGGCTGCGATGCCTCGTCAACAAGGCAAGAGCCTTCGCGACGGGGCCGGACAACGCCGAGAGTGTAACATCCGCTGTGATGTCAGTCTGCGCCCACCTATCAGTGGCACTTAGCGACTTTATGCCCGAAGAAGTGGCCTTGGGGCTCACCGACCGTATGTCACTGGAGGATGCGCGCAGGGCCGTGAACTCTATCCGTGAGCGGGGATGGCGGGACTACGTGGCCGGTATGCGGGGACAGGTACTTGCGCAGGTAATCACCCTGCGAGCTGGTCCAGCCTCGAACCTGCAACAGGGGGCGAAGTAACCCCGCCAACGCCTTCGACGATTTCTCAGCGCCTCAATGAAGCTCTGTTCAAGTCTGCGCGTCAACCGCCATAGACATTGCTCTCGGTCCAGCCCTTGACGATGGCGGGGCCTTGCCCCGGCTCAGTCTGAGCGGCGGCGGCGCGCTTCTCCTCCTGCGATCTGGAGCGGAACGTCCAGCCGGTCCCCTGCCCGCTGAACCCCGTGCGGGCGTTCGTGGCGGCATCGGCAGGCGGGTTGCTGGTGATGGTCGGCTGCGGAGCGGCTGCCCGCTGCGTTGCGCCCGCAAGTCCGCCTGAGCGTCCGGCAGACTGCCCGTCAAACGCGAAGCCCAATGCGGCCTCGACGGCAGCGGAGTTCCCGGCCTCAGCTTCGGCAAGCTCCCCGTTGCGCACGGCAAGGGCGATGCTGTCCTGCGCGAAGGTGTCGGCTACGGCTTGCAGCGCAACGGGATTGCCCGTCTCGTTGTACTGGTGGAGCGCCTCGCCATAGCTCGCAACCGTGGCGTCATCGCTAGCGTCCACCAGCCGGAAGGCGTGAGCGATCCTGTCGCCAAGGTCCGGCTTGCCCTTAGTGAAGTCTCGAATGGCTCGCTGATAGGCAGCCCTAGGGCTAATCCCCCGCGCCATATCGGACTGAGCCAAACGGCCAACGGCCTTCGCATCGTGTCCGTCGTTGTGGATGAAAGCCAGCGCAGCGTTGATCTTGACCCGCTGCCGGGGGGTTAGGTTCGTCATTCAATTTCCTTGGTCGTTATGTCCGGAGTGTCCGGGCGGGTGTTGTTGTGAGTAGCGGCAAGGCCAGCCATGAGGTTCTGATAGGTTCGCGTGATCCTGTCCGCGTCGGCATAGGGGCAGCCTGCGACCTCCCATGCCGCCCGCGTGTCCTCAGCGATGGCCTTGACCTCGCGTCGGCGGTCCGCCGTCAGGCCGTGGAGTGCGGGCGTTGCGGGTTGCTTGCCGTCATGGCGGGGCCACCCCAGCCGATAGCGGTCCTCCTCCCGGATCATGCGGACGGCATCGCTCGCATCGGCGTAGTCATGCTTGAGCCGCTTACGATCGGGGTAGGACTTCATGAGCCAAACGCCGACGGCATCCCAAATCAGTTCGGAGACGGCAGCGCCAGCCTTGGCCCCAGCTCGCTGCCGCAACTCGTCTAGGGTGCGCGGATACAGGCTGGCGGGGTGATAGCGGGAGCCGGGCCTAGGAACCCATTGGGACTTGTCCGGCAAAGCTAGGGCCGGGTCGTTCCGGTCCTGCCGTGGGGCGTTGCGCCGAAGCTCTTTCAGCGTCCTGATTGTCCCGCTCACGCCGTCAGGTAGCCCCGGCGAAGGCCGATGAAATAGCGATCCATGGCCGCGCGGATATCGCCGAGAGCAAGCGCCGCGATGCTCGCCGGGATTTTCTCCGGGTGGCACTCCATGATCCATCCAAAGACGTTCGGCGGGAGCGCCTGAAAGCCGTTGGTCGCGACCCTCTGCGGCAGGTTCGTGTTGGCGTCCGAGTGCCACGTATCGCGGGTGTAGCTGATCCGCATGGTATTGCTCAGAACGCTGGTAGACTTGTCGCCGGGGATTTCTGCAATCTCAAGCTCCCGGAGGCCAGCATAGCGGGCGACGCGAGCGTCCTTGTCTTCGGCTGCGGATACCTTGGCAAGCTCGGAGGTAAGCGCGTTGCCCTTTTTCACAAGGCGTTCGGTCAAGGCTTCGGCCTCAGTCAGCCGCTTGTAGAGGGTAACGTCCTCACGCGCCTGTTGCAGCGCACGTGCGTTCTCGGTCAGGTCCGCCCGGATGGCTGCGGAAGTGCGGGTATTCATTGAATGTTCCTTGAAATGATGAGCGGGTCCGACAAGGGATCGTCGCTCGATTGGTAGGTTGGTGCGGTCATGGCAGCCTGCTCAGCCTTGCAGGCAGCGAGGCGTTCAGCCGGGGATTGGGGCGGTTCGATTGGGGCCAGTTCCTCAGGGGACTTTTCGACTAGGGCCGGTTCCGCCAAGGGGTCCGATGATGCCGCCTCTACAGTTGGGGCCAGTTCCTCGGCGGGGTGATCGCTGAGCGGGTCCGGCAGAGGGTCGGCAGTACCCGTTTCGGCATTTGGGGCCGGTTCCCGTATAGCTACGCTAAGTAGATACTCGGGGGAGTACCCAATCCCGCCCCCTGAAACCAAACCCACTGCTGAAACGAACTCAGCCAAAGCGTCCAGTCTCAGCCGAACGCGGGAGCCGTTCACTGGAACCCGGATGCAGTCATGCCCGGAATGCTGCTCAATGCGGAAGGCCTGATTTCCACAGGCAAGCTGCCCATCGGCTATCCGACCAATGCGAGCGAAGGACCGCCCCGGCACTGCCAGTCCCCTTGCCGCCTTCACGGCAGCCCGGACTTCCGACATGGTTTGAACCCGGCGCGTGTCGAGATGCGCCCCATGCTCGCTGAATATGGCTGCGATCTTGTTGAGCCGTTTGGCCGATAGGGGAATGCTGAAATGCCGGTCTGGATCGAAGTTTGATTGCAGCCGCTCATTCAGGCGGGCGATAGTCGCACGGTTCGTCTCAGCAATCGCAAGGTCGCTGGCAAACCAGAGACGAACGAGACTGCAAAGCGCATCGTCATAGCCCTTGGGCTTCTGCTGGAAGGCAATCGCGCTGGCCTTTACCTGTATGGACCCTGCCTCGGGCCACTTGTCCTTATAGCGTCGAACCCCGTCGATGCCCTCGCTGAACTGTACGAGCCGGATACGCTTGACGTGGTAGGCCATCCGGTCGGCCTTGGAATTAAGTGCTGCCAGCGCCCGTTCGTCATCGTCAACATGGCGAAGACCGGGCGGTATGACAGGAAGATTGTCGGTGATCATCCTTTCCTCGGTTAGCGGCCGTGACCCCGGCTTTTCCTCATGGTCGCTTCGTGAAGCGTCTCGGGGTTGTCGCGGCGATAGGCATCCATGATGGCTCTGCCGGGTTTAGGGCCGGGTGGCCTGCGTTCCGCCCAATCGGGCAGTGCGATACCGAGCATTTCCAAGGTGGCTCTGCATCCACAGAGGATGCGGTGATCGGCGTTGGTGAAATACTCGCGGGCTTCTGGCGACGATAGAACGCCAGTGTCTATGGTGATGGTCATAAGTCCTTTGGGTGGGTGGACGTGGAAGGATTCGTCCAATGATAACGATAGATGCTCCTTGCCCGTGCATACAGGTGGAACGCGGTGCTTCCCCTTGGATCGACCCAGCCGCCTAACTGGAGCGCGCAACGCTCAACAGCCAAGGACCGGCCCATGACACATACCGGGGCGACTGGGCCGACCGAAGGGGAAGCAGAGGGCCACGTGGCTCTTTGTCTGATACGGTACCAAATGTCGGACAGAACCTCCCCGCACTGTCTCCCAAAGCCATCGGCAGGAAGCCCGCTGAGAGTCCCGCCAGCGCGATCAGCATCATTCCGGCCCTGAGCTAGCCGGACCCTCGGCATGGGCCACTGGCGGGGCTGAGAACCAATTCTAGAGGGGGCTTGAAGGTCGCTGCTCAGGCGTTGCGTCCTTGAGCCGATAGACCGTGCTACGCGCTACGCCCAGCCGCTTGGCAAGCGAAGCGGGTGACTCCCCGGCCGCTAGCGCAGCTTGGATTGTTGAGGCGTCGATGGTGGCAGGACGCCCCTTGTAAACGCCCTTGGCCTTAGCAGCTTCAATCCCGTCCTTTTGCCGCTCAGCCCGTATGTCCGCCTCAAACTCGGCTACTGCGCCGAGCATCGTCAGCAGCAGCTTGCCCGTCGATGTCGAGGTATCAATCCCTGACTGTTGCAGGACGCGGAAATCCACACCCTTGCCCGCAAGCCGGGCGACGATCTGGTGGAGGTCGATGACGGAACGGGCCAAGCGGTCTAGCCGGGTGACAACAAGGGTGTCCCCTTCTCGTGCCCAATCCAACGCCTCTTGCAGCGCAGTGCGGTCGCTAGCTCTACGGCCTGACTTCTTCTCAGCGAATATCTTGTCGCACCCTGCCTCCCGCAAGGCAGCCTCTTGAATGTCGAGCGACTGCCCGATGGATGAAACGCGGGCGTATCCGATGGTAGCCATGGCAGTGCCTCATATGTCCGATTTGGGTTTAGAGGTTGCGCATATGCTGTCCGATAAATGGTAAGTCAACCCTATTCGGACGGGGGCAGGCGTCCCGCCCGGCTGTCCCGCATGAGTAAACTCAAATCGGACAGGTTGCCCGTGCCCATAGAACGCTTGTCAACAGTCGGGCTATCATATGGCAGCGTCGTAGGGATTGCGCCGGGATCACGCTGAGAACCGGTCACGACCGTTTCCGGACGGCAGCCAGTGGGCACCGGCACATTCCCCGGTAGGGCTGGCGCGTTCGGGCGCGTTCGGCAGGTGCGCCAGCGGGGCACCCCAAGGGGGAAACTGCGCACACTCAGGTCGGAGTTGGCCCCTCGAAAATCTCCACCAAAATTAGGCCGTAACATTGCGGAGCTTGCCGCTTCAACGCTGCGCGCTATCATCTGAAACACACTAGGCGTTCCTATGGGATAGCAGATGCTAGACAATAACGATGTTTGGGCTGACGATCTGCTAGGACGACAGCCCGAAGCAAAGATGATCGCGGACTTTATTGTGGGCGCGTCGGAGCAAGCGCGAAGCTCTGCGACAGGTGGCGCTATAACTTTGGCCATCGATGCCGGTTATGGTGAGGGCAAAACATTTTTCTTACATAGACTTTCAAAGCAGTTGTCTCGGCATCATCCCGTTGCTTTCGTAGATGCATGGACAGATGACATCGCAGACGACCCGCTGAGCGCACTAGTTGCAACATTAAAGCGAGCCATCGAACCCCTTGCGCAACAGGGCCAAGACGGCGAGGTAGATCGCAAGTTTAAAGTCGTTCTTGAGAAAACGGGTAGGCTAGCAAAAATCGCCGGAACCGGATTATTGAAGCGGGCGCTCGGTTTAGCTATTACTGGCGCTGCGGTAGAAGCGGCATCTGATGTTTTTTCCGGGGTAACGGACGAATTGCAGGAGGCAGTTCAAGCTAATCTGCAAGAAAGCGGCAGAGACGCTATAGATGGAATGAGCGAAGCTATCTCCGCGAGATCGCTCAGCCTGATGGAGCAACGCGTACGAGAATTTGAGGCAGGACGGGCTGCCATGACGGAACTAAAGCAAGGATTGACTGCGCTTGTAGGCTCATTGGATGATGCAGGATTGAAGCCTCCGATAGTCATCATTGTAGATGAATTGGATCGTTGTAGGCCAACATACGCGATAAAGCTGCTTGAGGAAATTAAACATCTGTTTGACGTTCCGGGCATCGTTTTCATTTTTGGCATCCATAGCTCGGCTCTGAGCCACTCTGTCAGGGCAGCATACGGGGCTGACTTTGATGGTGCCGCATATCTCCGCCGCTTCATTCAGCGTCGCTATAGACTAGCCGAACCCTCGCACGACTCGTTAATCGCTCACCTTCTCAGTTTATCAGGCATCCCGGAAAACGTGTTCTCATATCCTAGGGTGAAGACTACGCGTGCGTCGGTTAGAGAAATACCATTTTCAGTCCTCCTCAGCGAGTACACCAGAGTTCATGATGTATCTGCACGCGATGCAAGGGAGCTTGTAGGTATGCTTGAAACAGCAGTGGCCCTGTCCCAGGGCCAACGGTTAATCGGTCCGCTATTGATCCCTTTGGCAATTGGACAAATCAAGGGACTTCCGACGGGAGAGCTACCTCAGGCCACAAAGTCCTTCAACTTTAATTTCTTCGTACAATCTGGAGACGGTTGGTCTGAATATGCTCCGGAAAGAGTTGCCGAGTGGACACTGATTGCGTCAAAAATGAGCTGGCATGATCTTGCAGATAAGGACGGTCGGAAAACATTTTACGAAAACAGCGTATTTAACACCATGACTGGAAACGACGCAGAACCCCTATGGGCGGCCTGCAAATATCCTACACTGCTTGCCAAGGTTGCCATGTTGGAGAGGAAGTGAACGGGTCAATTTCATTACAATCATAGTCTATCACTCACATTACCTTGACCTATTCAACTGAGTGCCGTGGAAACTTCTTCAACTGTTCAGCGAGCGCGGGAAGTGTGTTGCTGCCATAGCGTCGTCCCTGCCCCTTCGAGGCGTGACCTTGCATGTAGTCGGCGGCGCGCTCCTCTATACCGGCTTCCTGACAGATGGTTTTGAAGGTGTGCCTCCAAGCGTGATTGGGCTGTACGTTCGGATCGGTAACGCCAATGTCCCGCACCCATTCCGCTAGCCGTTGACCAACGATCTTGTATTGAGCGCGCTTCCCTCCCCCGCTGACGGCAGGATTATAGAACAGCGGGCCAGCCTTGGCTTTGGCGATCACCTTCAACAGCCCTTGCTCAACAAGGTGCTCATGGACAGGGACGTACCGCGCTTCATCGGTTTTGACCCCGCCTGCCTCTGGCGTGATAAGGACGCACCATATGCCGTCCCGCTCCTGAAAATCCTCTTTCCGTAGCTGCGTGGCCTCATTGACCCGCGCGCCCGTGTAAGCGCAAATCCATGGAACCCATCGACGCGCCAGCGCCCTTTCCACCGACAGTTTGCCATCATGGGGCCGCAGGGCAGCCGACAGGATCAGCTTGCGTTCAGCGTGCGAGAAGTCCTTATCCCTTAGCTTGGGCTTTCGGTCGGCGCGGAGGTTCGGCACGTCCTGCATCGGATTGGTCGGAAGGATACGCTCTGCGAAGCCAAATCGGAAAGTGACGCTTGCGGCTGCGAGGTAGCTTCCGTTGATGGTCTTGGAGCTTCGCGGCTTGCCGTCGCGGAACCGCTCATCCCGGAGATACTGCCGCCAGCGCAGAAGGTCGTCGGTCGTCACTGTGCCAGCATCGTCATGGCCAAGGAAGGCGACAAGATGATTGATGTAGGCCCGCCACTGATCGACCGTGGCGAGAGCGTTCTTGGCGCTGGCAGCGTAGCTATCAAATAGGCCGCTGACCGTGACGGACGGAGTGGAAGCGCCGATGCTCGAAGGGCTGCCCCCTGCCGGGACGGCAATTGGCTTATTGGCTTTCGACCTGTCTCGCGCCTTCAACTCGTCCCGCACGTAGCGGAGGGCAAGCTCCCGGTCATCGACCAGTTGCCTGTAGAAATCGGCATCGCCCTGAGCGTCCCGGATCGCCCGCACGATCACAGCATCCTTCGGGTGCATCGCCGCCGTGCTCCCGGTCAACAGCGTCCGAAGCTCACGAGCGTATTCCTCTTGGTCCTCAATTCGGGCTTCCCGTTCGGCGTCCGCCCGGCGTTGCTCATCGTCGTCGGCCCGTTGACTAGCCTCCTGCTCCTCCATCCGCCGCATGGCCTCAGAGAGCGCCTGCGAGGACGGCACGGGCGTAGAGACGGTTTCCGCTCCCAACCTGCGACGCGCGTCCTCCAAGAGCTTGTATGCCGCCTTGGTATGGTCGGGGATGAGCGCCTTGGCGGCGATGGGGTCTTTCGTCCGCAGCGAGAACTTGATTTCCCGCTTGCCGTCGAACGCCGGGCGCAAGGCTTCCGGGATACTCATGCGGAAATAATAGACCCCGTTCGGGGCTTTGTGGCGGTGAGTACACATGGGCTTCGTCCTCGTACCTCTGTACTAGACGCTCGTCAAAAGCCCTTGTTTTTCAACATTTCCTAGGGTTTTCAATACCCTAGTACAAATGGTGCCCAGAAGAGGACTCGAACCTCCACGCCCTTGCGAGCGCCAGCAC
>CAZHGR010000081.1:0-13232 GCA_964532255.1 uncultured Sphingobium sp. | reverse complement strand
GCGATGACATCATCACCGGCACGCCCGCTACCAGTCACTTCCATGCCGGCGCGGGTTCGGACATTCTCAAGGCGGGAAGCGGCCAGGATCACTTCTATTTCGAAACCGCGATCGGCAAGGATGTCGACAGGATCACCGGCTTTGCCGCGGGCAAGGACAAGTTCCACCTCGACCATGACATCTTCACCGCGCTTGCGGATTCGGGCACGTTGAACGCGGATCAATTCGTTCGCGGCACCGTGGCGCAGGATCATGACGACCATCTGCTGTTCGATGCGAAGTCGGGCGGCCTCTTTTATGATGCTGATGGCAATGGCGAGCGGAGCGCCGTGCAGATCGCGCAGTTGAAGGTCAATGGAACACTGACGGCGAGTGATTTCGTGCTGTTCTGACGCCTGCCTCCGTCGCTGGACCCTCGTTCCGGCGGCGTTCCCTGACGGGTGACGCAGGACCGCTGCCGCGCGCGCCGGCGTACCGATTGGCAGCGGATCGCTGTGATGATGTTCGCGCTTTTCATCGGCGGCGGCGGCGCTATATCAGCCGCTCCGGCCGATGGGGCGTAGCCAAGCGGTAAGGCAGCGGTTTTTGGTACCGCCATGCGGAGGTTCGAATCCTCCCGCCCCAGCCATCGTGCGCGGCGTTCACAGTCGCTTGCAGCGGACGTGGACCAGAGGTCCGGAAGTGAGCCGCGCTTATTCGTCCCGCTGCAGCACCTGTGCAAAGGCGGCGGCACCGCCGCTGCGCCGGCGTCGAGGGCCAATGTCGTCCATTTGCCTATCCTCGCCTCCGGTCATCCCGCCGATCAGGGCGCTGATCCCCGCGAACTGCGCCTTGTTGATCCTGTAGAAGACCAGCTTGGCTTCGCGGCGGGTGGCGACCAGCCGTGCGTTGCGGAGCACGGCGAGCTGTTGCGACAATGCCGGCTGGCCGATTCCGGCGACAGTCTCGATCTCTCCCACCGACCGTTCGGCCTCCAGCAGCGTGTTCAGGATCGCCAGGCGCACGGGATGCGCCAGCGCTTTCAGCAGATCGGCACTCGCCTCCAGATCGAGGCGGGTCATGCGCTTCGGTCGGGTGTCGACTTGAAGAACCAGTCGGTTGCGCCTCCGCCCTCGAGGACCTTGCCGGCGTCTTCATCAGGCTCGCACAGCAGGTCGCCGCCGGGTGCCCAGTTCGCCGGTGCCAGCAGTCGCTCGGCGCTGACCCGCTGAAGTGCCTGAAGCACGCGCAATATTTCGGGGACCGATCGTCCCACCTCCAGCGGATAGGTCGTCGTCGCGCGTAGGCGGCCGGCGGGGTCGATGAACATGGTCGTGCGTACAGAAGAGGCATCGACCGCATCGGCCGCGACCATGCCATAGGCCTTGGCGATCTCCAGCGTCGGGTCCTCGATGACCGGAAAGCCGACTTCCACCCCGAAACGGTCGTTGATGGCGCGGATCCACGCCAGGTGCGAGTAGAGGCTGTCAACCGAAAGGCCGAGCAGTGCGCAACCCAGCGCCTCGAACCGGTCGGCCATCTGCGCCAGAGCGACGAACTCGCTCGTGCATACCGGCGTGAAATCCGCCGGATGGGTGAAGAAAACCAGCCACCGACCGTGATAATCGCTCAGCCGGACAACACCGCGCGTCGTGCGCGCCGAAAAGTTCGGGACAAGGTCGCCAATTCGCAAAAACTCGGTTGTCCGTGGCACGTCGGTCGTCGTCATCTGCCCTCCCATCGCGCGGTTTCCGTGGAGTATTCAAAAGCTTGACGCAACATCTTCTTTCAATTACATCATTAAGATAATAATGTACATGGAGTAAGCGAGTGGTAGCCGAGGGTTCATCCGATGCGACGCTGGCACAGGCTCAAAGGCTTGTCGTGCAGGCCATGAACGAGCCGCGATTGCGCCCCGTCGTGCGCGCTTTTTTCGACTCTGTGACGTTCACCGCCAGCTATGTGGTGCACGACCCGGCGACGCGGCGTGCCGCAATCATCGACTCGGTGCTCGATTATGATCCGGCCGCCGGGCGTACCTCGCATGGCTCGGCGGATGCGATCGCCGCTTATGTGGAGGAGCAGGCGCTGACCGTGGACTGGCTCCTCGAAACGCACGCGCATGCCGATCATCTGTCCGCAGCACCCCATCTTCAGACGCGGTTCGGCGGTCGTATCGCGATCGGGCGGCACATCGTCACGGTGCAATCGGTGTTCGGCAGCCTCTTCCACGCGGGTGCCGACTTCAAGCGGGACGGATCACAGTTCGATCGGCTGCTCGACGACGGCGAGTCCTTCGCGATCGGCGACCTTAAAGCGATTGCACTGCATGTGCCGGGGCACACGCCTGCCGACCTCGCCTATGTGATCGGGGATGCGATTTTCTGCGGGGACACTATTTTCATGCCCGACTATGGGACGGCACGGGCGGACTTTCCGGGCGGTGACGCGCGGCAACTCTACCGGTCGATCCGGCGCCTGCTGAGCCTGCCGCGCGAAGCGCGACTGTTCCTGTGCCACGACTACAAGGCACCGGGGCGCGACGCGTTCCGGTGGGAGACGACGATCGGCGCGGAGCGCGATTCCAACGTCCATGTCCATGACGGCGTGACCGAGGAGGCGTTCGTCGCGATGCGCACCGCCCGCGACCGGACGCTGGGCATGCCGACGCTGATCCTCCCCTCGGTCCAGGTCAACATGCGTGCCGGTCACATGCCGGAGCCAGAGGATAACGGCATCCGCTACCTCAAGATCCCGCTGGACGTGCTGTGATGCCGGTATCGATGGCGCAGCCGGTTCATGGTCTGATCGGCGGACTGATGATCGGGCTGGCGGCCGCTGCGATGCTGCTCGCGCTGGGCCGTGTTGCCGGGGTAAGCGGTCTTGCGGCGCGCGCCGCCGGGTTGGCGCAAGGGGGGGCACCCCGCAGCATTGCGTTCGCCTTCGTCATCGGCCTGCCGACCGGTGCCGCCCTGGTTGCCGGCGTCGATGGCGCTGTCCTGACGCGCTATCCTTCGGGCATCGGGATACTGTTGGTCGCTGGGCTGCTGGTCGGTTTCGGCACCCGGCTCGGTAGCGGATGCACGAGCGGACATGGCGTCTGCGGCATGGCCCGGCTGTCGCCCCGCTCGTTCGCGGCCACGGCCAGTTTCATCGGCGCGGGCGTCGTCACCGTCACACTGATGCGGCTGCTGGGAGTAGAGTGGTGATCGGCCGCCTGGTCATCGCGCTCGGCGCGGGCGTCCTCTTCGGTGCGGGACTCGCTGTGGCGGGTATGACCGATCCGGTGCGGGTCCGGGCGTTCCTCGATGTTGGGGGAGCCTGGGACCCGACGCTTGCGTTCGTCATGGCGGGAGCGATGGTGCCGATGGCACTGGCGTGGCGGCTCAGCCGCCGCCGCGCCGCGCCGTTCCTCGACCGTCAGTTCCATGTGCCGACCGCGCGAACGATCGACATCCGGCTGATCGCGGGATCGGCGCTGTTCGGGATCGGCTGGGGGATTGGCGGACTTTGTCCGGGACCGGCCATCGCCGGCCTCGCCCTGCGTCCGGGGCCAGCCGCGGTCTTTGTCGTCGCCATGCTGGCGGGCTTTGTCGCGCACCGGCTTCTCCCTGCCCCGGCGGCGGGGACCAGCTAGGTGCTGGAACCCCTCCAATATGGTCTCGGGGTGCTCTCCGGCGGTCTGGTGGGTTTCACCCTAGGGCTGGTCGGCGGGGGCGGATCGATCCTTGCCGTTCCGTTGATGGTCTATCTGGTCGGAGTGGCGTCCCCGCATGTGGCCATCGGCACTTCGGCGCTGGCCGTCGCCGTCAATGCCGCGACCAGCCTCGTCCAGCACGCCAGGCAGCAGACCGTCAAATGGCGCTGCGGCGGTCTCTATGCCGCAGCGGGTGTGCTGGGCGCGCTGCTGGGGTCTTCGGCGGGAAAGGCGGTCGACGGGCAGAGGCTGCTGTTCCTGTTCGCATTGCTGATGGTCGGAGTCGGGCTGCTGATGCTCAAGGAGCGCCATGCCAAAGGAGAGCCAGATGCCCAGTGCGACCGGGGGAACGCCCCGCTGGTGCTTGGCTACGGTCTTGGCACGGGCGCCTTCTCCGGCTTTTTCGGGATCGGCGGAGGGTTCCTGATCGTGCCCGGCCTGGTCGCGTCGACTCGTATGCCGATGATCAATGCGGTCGGCACCAGTCTCGTCGCGGTCACGGCGTTCGGCCTGACCACGGCGCTCAACTATGCGCTGTCGGGCCTGATCGACTGGGCGCTTGCCGCTGTCTTCGTCGCCGGCGGAGCGGTGGGCAGCATCGCCGGAACACGGCTCGGCCGGCGATTGTCGGGCGGTGGACATCTGGCAACGCTGTTCGCGGTGCTCCTCCTCATCGTCGCCGCCTACATGCTGTGGAAGAGCGGCACCGCCCTGTGACCCGTCAAGAGCGTTCCTGTGACATGCCTGACGTTGCATCCTCCTGGACGGCGTGCGAAGTGAGGCGCGACAGGGCTATTCGATTGATCTTTCGATGTATGGCGGGCGATCAGCGTCGCGCCGACGAGGACAGAGATGATGCTCGACACTCTTGATGCGGTGCTGCTGGCGCGGATCCAGTTCGCGTTCACCGTCAGCTTCCACTTCATCTTCCCCGCCTTCTCAATCGGTCTGGCGAGCTATCTTGCGGTGCTGGAGGGACTGTGGCTCCGGACGGGTCGGGCGGTCTATATCGAGCTGTTCCGATACTGGGTGAAGATCTTCGCCGTCGCCTTTGCCATGGGCGTCGTGTCGGGAATCGTGATGAGCTATCAGTTCGGTACCAACTGGGCGGAGTTTTCCACGCGCGCGGGGCCGGTGATCGGGCCGCTGATGGCCTATGAGGTGCTGACGGCCTTCTTTCTGGAGGCCGGGTTCCTCGGCGTCATGCTGTTCGGGATGAACAAGGTCGGACGAAAGCTCCACTTCGCCGCCACCTGCATGGTCGCGCTCGGCACCTTCATTTCGGCCTTCTGGATCCTGTCGGTGAATAGCTGGATGCACACGCCGACAGGGTTCGAAATGGCGGCAGACGGCCGTTTCCTGCCGGGCGAGAGCTGGGCCGCGATCATCTTCAACCCCAGTTTCCCCTATCGGCTGGTCCACACGGTCATCGCCGCCTATCTGACCACGTCGCTGGTGGTGGGAGCGGTCGGCGCATGGCACCTGCTGCGCGACCGCACCGACGCCCATGCGCGCAAAATGTTCTCGATGGCGATGTGGATGGCGGCGCTCGTCGCGCCGGTGCAGATCTTTGCGGGCGACATGCACGGCCTCAACACGCTCGAGCATCAGCCCGCCAAGGTGATGGCGATGGAAGGGCATTTCGACAGCCACCCCGACGGCGCGCCGCTGATCCTGTTTGGCATCCCCCGGCAGGAGGAGAAGCGGGTGGACTATGCCGTCGCGATTCCCAAGCTTTCCTCGCTGATCCTCAAGCATGATCTCAATGCGCCGCTGGCAGGGCTCGACAGCATTCCCGACGATCGCGAGCCGCCGGTCGCCGTGGTCTTCTGGTCGTTCCGGGTCATGGTCGCGCTCGGCTTCTGCATGCTCGGCCTCGGCCTGTGGAGCCTGGTCGCGCGGTGGCGCCGCAGCCTTTACGACTGGCCGCTGCTCCATCGCGCCGCGATCCTGATGGGGCCGTCGGGTTTCGTCGCGGTGATCGCGGGGTGGATCACGACCGAAGTGGGGCGGCAGCCCTATACCGTCTACGGCCATCTGCTCACCGCCGAATCGCATTCGCCGCTCGCTGCGCCTGCGGTTGCCAGCTCGCTGCTGGCGTTCGTGATCGTCTATTTCGCCGTGTTCGGTGCGGGCACCTGGTACATATTGCGGCTGATGCATCGTCCGGCAGGCCCGGGCGAGCCCGAACCCGACGGCACGCCGGTGCGTACCGCCGGAATCACGCCCGCCAGCGCGCTCGCCGGAAAGGCAAAGCCATGAGCGTCAACATGGACCTGACGATCATCTGGGCGTTCATCATCGCCTTTGCCGTGTTCATGTACGTCGTGATGGACGGCTTCGATCTGGGGATCGGCATCCTCTTCCCGACCTTCAGGGTTGGCGAGGAGCGCGATCAGGCGATGAATTCGATCGCGCCGGTATGGGATGGCAACGAAACCTGGCTGGTGCTGGGCGGCGGCGGCCTCTTCGCGGCGTTTCCGCTGGCTTACGGCCTGATCCTGACAGCGACCTATCCGTTGATCATCGCCATGCTGCTCGGTCTCGTGTTCCGGGGCGTCGCGTTCGAGTTCCGCTGGCGCGATCCGCGCCACCGGGCGCTGTGGGACGTGGCCTTCACCGCCGGGTCGGTCGGCGCGGCACTGGCCCAGGGCATCACCCTCGGTGCGCTGCTCCAGGGGGTGACGGTCGCGGAGAGTCCCTATGCCGGCGGATGGGCCTATGCCGGCGGCTGGCTCGACTGGCTCACGCCCTTTTCGCTGCTGACGGGTGTGGGCGTGGTTGCGGGCTATGCGCTGCTCGGGGCCACCTGGCTCAACTGGAAGCTGGAGGGCGACGCGCAGCGCCACGCGCGGCGGCTGGCGCTGTTCGCGGGCGTAGCGACGCTGCTGGCGATCGGCGTGGTGAGCGCGGCCACGCCGTTCCTCCAGTTCGAATATTGGCGTCGCTGGTTCGCCGTTCCCGGCATCTACGCCACCGCGCTCGTCCCCGTCGCGACCGCTGCGGTCACGCTGCTGTTCTTCCGTTCGCTGAAGCGGGGCGACGATCGTGCGCCGTTCCTGCTGGCGCTGGCGCTGTTCGCGCTCTGCTTCGTCGGGCTGGGGGTCAGCATGTTCCCCTATATCGTGCCCGACCGGATCAGCATCTGGGATGCGGCGGCACCGGAGCGCAGCCAGGTCTTCATGCTGATCGGCGTCGGCCTCACCATGCCCTTCATCCTCGGCTACACCGCCTGGGCCTATTGGGTGTTTCGCGGCAAGGTCGGCACGCACGGCTATCACTGATGCGCCAGGATGACGAAGGGCCGCTCTGGCGCCGGCTCGCGTGGCTGGCGGCGATCTGGGGTATGAGCGTGGCGGCTCTGGCCACCGTCGCCTATGCGATCCGCTTCTGGCTGGGGGTCGGCTGAGCTTCCGAAGCATTTCGTCGTTTCGACGCAACGTTGCGACGAGCTGATTGTTATCAGCTTTCTCGACGCCGCCTCCACTGACGGGGCGAGCGCAAAAAGGGGAAGCCATGTCGCGGACGATGCAAGTGATGGTCATGCTGCGGGGGTGTGTTCGCCCTTCGCGTGCGGCCTGATCGCGGCGGCGAGGCGGCCCCGCCGTGCCTCAGTCCGACAGCGAGACCAAACACCCGCTAACCGGCAGCTTCCTTCGCGGGCGGCTCCGCCACGCCATGACGGCCGAGGAGATGGACTCGGTCGAAGGGCTGATCGTCGAAACCGAGCGTCTGTCGGGAACGCATGTCGTGCTACGTCGCGGCGAGGTGCTCCACCGCAGCACGATGCTGATCGAAGGCTATGTGCTGCGAGTCATGGAAGATGACGGCAAGCGCCATATCGTCGGTATCAACGTGCCGGGCGACTTCATCGACCTGCACGGATTCGCGCTCAAGCGGCTCGACCATGACGTCATGACCGTGGGATCAACGGTGCTCGGCTATGCACCGCATGAGAGCATCGCGCAGGTGCTGGAAGAGAGCCCCCATCTCGCGCGAATCATGTGGTTCTCGACATTGCTGGAGGCGGCGATCCACCGCGAATGGATCCTCGCGCTCGAACGGCTGAACAGCGACGGGCGGCTGGCGCATCTCATTTCGGAGCTATGGCACCGGCTCGACTTCGTCGGGCTGGCCGACGCCGGCGGCTTCGGCTTCCCGCTGACGCAGGCCGATCTCGCGGACGCCTGCGGCACGACCGCGATTCACATGAACCGGGTCGTGCGGCAGTTGCGCTCGCTCGGCCTCGCCGACCTGCGCAGGGGGCGGGTGTCGATCCCCGAGCGCGCCAAGCTCGAAGCCTATGCGCGTTTCAATCCCGACTATCTCTACGGCGACGGTCAGCTCATGGTCCGCGACGAGCTGAGCCCCGACAGCCCATGATCGCGGCGATCAGGTGGCCCGCGCCGAAACGCCCAGCCAGGTCGACAGCCGGGGCAGGCGCGGCAGCATGGCCCGATCGAAGATCGCGAGGGCGACCAGTGACGCGGCCAGCATCGGGAGGAACGCTGCCAGCGCGAGCATGATAGCGACCGCGCCTCCTCTCGGCGTGCCGCGGGCAAATGGAGGTGCCCCCAGCACGCCCTCGGGTTTGCGCCGTCGCCATATCAGAAATCCGCTGACGGCCAGCGTGACCAGAGCGATCGCGGTCGCGAGGCCGATGAGCTGGTTGACCCGGCCGAAAAGCTGCCCTTCGTGCCAGGCGATGCCATAGCCGAGCGCGCGATCGACCGGATGCATGTCCGCCGCGCCGGTCCGTGACAGCAGCTTGCCCGTCGCCATGTCATAGCGGAGCGTGACCTGCTGCGGGCGGTTCTGCGTGTCGGAACGGACCGTCCACACCATCTCGGGCGGCGCGCCGAAGCGGCCCGGTGCCCCCGGCGGCAGGATCAGCACAGGTGCCGCGAGCCTCTCCGCACGCGCCTTTGCAACGATCTGGTTCATCGACGGCAGCGGAATGCCCGCCGCTTCCATCCGCATCATCGCGTCATGGTCATGATCCGCGTGCGGATCGGCCGCGTCGCCCTTGCGCCCGCCGGTACTCCATGACGGCCCGCCCTTGACCCAGCCCATCTCGGCACGGACCCAACGAAAGCCCTTGCCCCATACGTCGGCCCAGGGCAGCCCGGTGAGCAACAGCACGAGCGCCAGGCCCGCGACCCAGAAGCCCGTGACGGCGTGGAGGTCGCGAAGGACCGTCCGCGCGCCGCGACCGACGCGCGGCCACAATACACCCGCCGCGCCCCGGCCCCTCGGCCACCACAGGTACAGTCCGGTGGCGATCATGACGATTGCCCAGCTCGCCGCCAGCTCGACGATCCAGCTTCCCGGACGACCGATCAGCAGCGTGCCGTGGATGTCGTGAACGACCGCGCTGATCCTCCGGTCGGGATCGAGGACGCCGACCACATTGCCTGTCGGCGCGACAAACACGTCGCGCATCCTACGCCCGTCGGGGAGGCCGACATGGACGAGCGCCGCGTCGCCGGAGGCTTCGGGCAGGCGATAGCTGTGGAAGCGCGATCCCGGAAAGGCCGCGAGCGCGGCATCGACCTGCGCGCCCGGATCGGCGCTCGCTGCCCGGAGGCCGCGCCAGGCGCGCTCCTCCCAGCGGTCGATCTGCGGCTTGAACAGATAGACCGCCCCTGTCAGCGCGAGGATGACGATCGCCGGGACAACCAGCAGACCCGCATAGAAATGCCAGCGCCAGATCGTCCGGTAGAGGGAGGAGCGGTCCATCGTTCAGCCCTCTTGTCAGAAGCGCGCGCGGACGCCGGCATAGACCGCGCGGCGTTCGACAGGATAGTAGATGGCGCGCGACGCCGGGGCGAGGGTAGCGAAGTTCAGCACCGCGCTGACGTCGCCGATCGCGTCCTTGTCGGTCAGGTTGCGTGCGTCGACGAAGACATCGACGCCCTGCCGCACGGTGGCACTGGCGGTGACGCCGACCAGAGCATAGCCGGGCGTGCGCGTCGTATTGGCATAGTCGGACCACGCACCCTGCGGCACCCATTCGAGATTGGGTGAGACATGCAGCGCGTCCGTTCCCAGCCGCACCTCGCTTCGGAGCACATGGCGCGGAATGACCGGCAGGCGGTTGTCGCCGAACTGTGAATCGCCCCGGAAGGTGAAGTCCGAAAATTGCCAGATCTGGCGGAGGCGGAGCCACTCTGCCGGCTGGAGGCTGAACGCCGCCTCGACCCCCTGATGCCGCGTGCGACCGGCGTTGAAGGTTCCCGCCGGGATGTCGGTGCCGGGCGTGAACTGCAGCATCTCGTCGTCGAGGTCGGCGCGGTAGAGCGCCACGTCCCAACTCGCCATGCCGAGTGAACCGCGCGTGCCGATCTCAAAGGTCCAGGCGGTCTGGGGACGTATGGCGGCGATAAAGCGGCTCACCCCGGTCACGGTCTGGAACACCTCGCCAAAGCCGGGGAATTCGGCGGAGCGGCTGTAGTTGGCAAAGAGCTGCACGTCCTTCACGGGTTCGTACAACAGGCCGAACTTGGGCGAAAATTGGTCGAAGGCGATCCGCCCGTCCTGGGTCGGCGTGGAGGAGAACAGCACCCGGCGCTTGCGGAATCCATCGGCGTAGATGCCGCCCGCGACGAGCGTGAGGCGCTCGACCGGTTTGAACCGCACTTCGCCATAGATATTGGCGGTGCGCGCGTCCTGGTCGGCCTCGAAGGTCATGGCACCGCGGTTGCCCGCGACGTTCACGAACTGGCGCGCCTGCGTGCTGCCACGCCGGATTTCGCCGCCGAGCGTCAGGCTGAGCGGTCCCGCGTCATGCTCAAGCCGCGCCATCGCCCCGACATCGTTCGATCCCTGATCGATGACCTGGAAAATGGGGTGATAGAGGTCCTTGATGTTGGCGAAGACGCCGACCTCCAGATGAGTGGCGCCCCAGTCGAAGCGGGTGCGGTTCTGAAGGCGGATGGACGTGATGTCGCGTGCCTGATCGCCGCCGACGCTGTTGGCATTGGCGGTTTCGGGGGCAGACAGCGCAACCTGGCGGGTCAGGGCACCCGGCAATTCCTGCTCGATATCGTTGAGGCTGACGTAGAAGCGAGTCGAGATGGTATCGGACAGGCGGAAGCCGGCATTGCCGTGGAAACGCAGGCTGCTCCGCCGCGCATGGTTGCGGTCGCCGTCCGACCGGTCGGCGCTCAGCCCCGCCCAATAATCGACCGCGCCGCTCGCGCCGCCCATGGTGACGAGGCCGCGCAGCATGTCGAAGCTCCCGACGTCGCCGCGCAGATACAGGCCCGGCGCGTCGCGGCCATTGGGGGTCACGCCGTTGATCGCGCCGCCCAGCGTCCCCGACCCGAAGCGCAGCGCGTTGGCACCGCGATAGACCGCAAGGTGGTCGAAGAAGATCGGCTCAAGCTCCTGAAAATCGCCATTGTCGTCGGACAGGTTGATCGGCACCCCGTCCTGAAGCAGCGTCAGGCCGCGCATGTGGAAACCGCGCGACAGGCCGGAACCGCGGATCGACAGGCGCACCTCCTGCCCGAAGCGCGGCTGGGTGTAGACGCCCGGCGAGAAGGCGAGGGTGTCGCGCAGGCTGACGATCGAGCGGTCGGCATAATCGTCATGGGTGACGACATCGGTACCGCCCGGCGTGGCGTTCGCCATCGCTTCGGCCTCGTCGGTCGACTGGCGACCGATGACGATGATGGTGCGGCTCTCCGCATCGCTCGCCTCGTCGGCGAATGCGGGGGTGGTGAGGAGGGAGCAGGCAGCGATGGTCGCGCCCGCGAAACGCATGGACATGGTCATTGGAAATTATCCCTTGGCGCGGAGACGCGGCTCGGCCAGCGCTCTCCGGCGATCTGAATCCTGATTGCTCGGGGCAGGCAGCCGGATCGGCGGCCCGCCGGTCAGATCAGCGCCGGGGGACCGTGCGAAGGGGGAAGGAGGTGCCGGACCTGCCGCAGCGGGGGCAGGCGGACGGGCGCGAAGCCGAGCGCCAGCACGAAGGCGATGGCGGCGGCGAGAAGCGGCAGGTCGGCACCGCCCAGCGCGGCCATGCCAAGCCCAGCGAAAGCGCAGGGCGAATCGCCCTTGCTCTTGCCCTGATGATCTTCGCCGGGTGCCGAGTCGCGCTCGATCGGGATCTTTATGGTGCTGTGCGCATCGGTGCCCGAGCAGATGATGACGGTCAGATAATCTGTCCGCGTATCAATCATATATCCGGCGGGGACGAGCGCTTTCATCGCCATGGCGAGCGCCAGCACCAGCGCCGCCAAGCGGGCATGATGTCGGACAAGGGCGCGCAGACCGGTCACGGCGGGGCGCATAGGCCTCCGGCGGCCGCCTGTCATCCCCCAATGCGCATCTGGACCTATTTGCGGCTGGAGGTGGACGCCGACCGCTTGGGTTCTTCCGGTGCCAGCCCTGCGGCACCCATTGCGGCGACGACCTGTCGCACCGCTACATGCATCGGCGCGACATAGCCGGTCCGTACGATCAGGGAGAGCGTCGCGGTCATCTCATCGGGCGATCGGCGGTCGACATCGGCGGCTAGCGCCAGAAGCACCGCCTCGTCCTCGCTGACCACGCAGCAATGGGGCGGGGCGAAACCGATGTCGTTGCGCGCGCGCAGATTGAGCGTCCGCATCATCTCGGTGAAGGGGAGCAGCATGTCGTTGATGTTCCATCGCGCGAACACCGGCAGCAGCCGCGCCTCCGGGCACCGCCGGTCGTGGATTGCCGACACCCACTCGCGCATGCCCCACAACAGCAGCCGCGCCCCTGTTCCCAGCGAGGCCACGGGTTGATCCACGAAGCGGTACATCGGATTCTCCTGCTCCAGTGTTAATGCGAACGCGTCGCAATAGCACTTCTACCCGGAGCTGTGCGGTGTCGTCAACCCCGGCGGATGCAGTCAGAATTTGGTGGTGATCTGAACGAAGCCGTAGCGTGTGTCGCCATTCCGGTTGGCGTTCGCCGCCTCGTCAAGGAACCGGCCGTTGAGCAGCAGCGTGCCGCCCGCTTCTAGCGTGACGACATCGGGGACCAGATCCTGCGTGACGCGAAGGTCCAGCAGGTGTCCGGCAAAATGGCCGGCGTCTCCGTCCGCGTCGCGTACGCCTGTCCCGGCAAAGCTGTCGGTCGCGCTGTCGAGCCAGGAGAGGCGATAGAGCAGTGCGACCTTCGGCGCGTGCGGTGGCTGCGCCTCGACCCGCATGCCCGCGGAACTCAGATTGGACCGGCTCAGCGCTCCGAACAGGCTGGTATTGCCGAAATCCGACCGGCGCGAGCCATAAAGCGGATCGAATCGCGTCTGCTTTCCTCCCGGCCGGTCGCCCGATCCGAAATCGTAAAGCACCGAAAGGCGCGGCGCCCACGATCCGGGGAAGCGATAGCCGAGTTCGGCATGAGCAACACCCGCGAACACATCCTGCCGCTGCGCGCCCGCAGCGGTCGATGCGCTGACGGTGCCGAACTGCAATGCCGCTTCGAGATCGAAGTCGAGCCGGCCCGCTTTCGGCTTGCGCGAGATCCGCAGCCCCGGCGTGTAAAGCTGCCGGTCGCGAGTCGCGGTGCGCGGTGT
>CAZHGR010000080.1:0-13476 GCA_964532255.1 uncultured Sphingobium sp. | reverse complement strand
CTTGCGGTATGGCTCGCAATGCGCAGGTCGCATTGAAGCGCAAGCCCGAGGCCGCCGCCGAGGCAAAAGCCCTGTATCATCGCGATCGTCGGCTTCGCGCTGTCGCGCAGCGCCGTCAGGGCGGCCGTTCCGGCTGCGTCATAGGTCGTCTTGCTGTCGGCGGTGGAACGAAGGCGGTCGAACTCGCTGATGTCGCCACCGGTGCAGAAGGCTTTTCCGCCCTTTCCGGCGACGATGATGACGCGGATTGCGTCATCGGCATCGAGCGCGCTGACACCGGAAAGCAGATCGCTCCACATCGCGAACGACATGGCGTTGAGGCGTCGCTCGTTGTCGATCAGCAGCCAGCCGATCGGGCCTTCCCGGTCGACGAGTACCCGCTTCACTTCGTTATCGGGCGTCGTTGATGTGGTCATAAGTGAATCCTCGAGGCGATGGGGCGTATGGGGAAAGGCGAGTCAGGTGGTGGCGAAGCTGTCGCGGAACTGGTCGCGCAGGATGTTCTTCTGGACCTTGCCCAGGGCGTTGCGGGGCAGTTCGGGCACGAAGAACACGCGCTTGGGCACCTTGAAGGACGCCAGGTGTCGCTGCGCCTGTTCGATGATCGTTCGCTCTTCGCCTTCGCCCACGATGACAGCAACGACGGCCTCCCCGAAATCGGGGTGCGGAACGCCGATCACGGCCGACTCCATGACCCCATCGACGGCATCGAGCATCAGTTCAACCTCCTTCGGATAGACATTATAGCCCCCCGAAATGACGAGGTCCTTGGCACGCCCGGTGATCCAGACGCGGCCATCGTCGTCCATCCGGCCCAGATCGCCCGTGATGAAATAGCCGTCGGCGGTGAAGTCCTCCGCCGTCTTGGCGGGGTTGCGCCAATAGCCCCTGAACACGCTCGGCCCGGAAATTTCGATGACCCCAATGTCCTCGCTGCCCGCGATGCGCAGGTCGACGTCGGGCAGCGGATAGCCGACGCTCCCCGCCACCCGCGCGCCGTCCAGCGGGTTGGTGGTGATGATCGCGGCTTCCGACATGCCGTAGCGTTCCAGGATCCGCTTGCCCGTGCGTTCCTCGAACTCGTCGAAGGACGTTTCGAGCAGTGGAGCGGAGCCGGAAATGAACAGTCGTACGGGAGCGGCCACTTCCCGCGTGAAGTGCGGGTTCGCCAGGAGCCGCGTGTAGAAGGTCGGAACCCCCATCATCACGGTGGCGTTGGGCAGCGCCTCGATGATCTGATCCTCGTCGAACCGGTCGAGCCAGATCGTCGCGCAACCGCTCAGGAAGGCGCAATGCAGCGCCACGAACAGCCCATGGACGTGGAAAATCGGCAGAGCGTGGAGGAGCACGTCACGATCGGTGAAACCCCAGGCATCGCACAGCGCGCGGGCATTCGCCGCAAGATTGCCGTGCGAGAGCATTGCCCCCTTCGATCGGCCCGTGGTCCCGCTGGTATAGACGATCGCGGCGATATCGTCGGCCGATCGCGGCTCGACCTCGCGCGAGGGCTCCAGAGACGCGGCTTCGCGCGCGAGCTGGACCGGGTCCTGGATGAAGAGCCGGGGTTCGGCATCTTCGAGGAAATAGTCGACCTCGGCAGACTTATAGGCGCTGTTCAACGGAACGAAGATCGCTCCAACCTGCAGCGTCGCAAGATACAGGGCCACCATCGCGGTGCTCTTGGCCGCCTGCACGACGACGCGGTCGCCTGGATTGACGCCCGACAGCCGCAAATGATGCGCAAGCCTGCCGGCGTCGTCGAGAAAGTCCGCATAGCTGACCACGTCTGCATGCGGCGTCAGGAAGCAAGGCTGGCGTCTATCGGTCAGTCCGCCGGTCAGAACATCGTAGAGATTGCCGTTCACTCGGTGCATTCCTCATCCTGGATCGTTACCGCGCCCTTTTGGCCTTCGCGGCGATACTTCACGCGACATCCCACGTCGCGATCTAAACGGTTGACGCCGGCCAATGCCATCGCAATGACCTCACCGATCGTTGCATAAAGCGGGACGGTCTGCGGTTCCGTGCGCGCGAAAGTGCGCGCCGGCGCACCGCAAGCAAGCTGAGCTATCGGCGAATTTGCGCTTAAGGACCTGCGATGACCACAAGGCTCCCCTCCTTCCGTGGTGTCGAGGCGTTTATGGTAACGGCGGGATCGCTCAACCTTCGTCTCGCCTCCCAGAAGCTGAACATCAGCGTATCGGCTGTAAGCCGAAGGATACGCGCGCTCGAAGATGAAATCGGGACTCAGCTCTTCGTGCGGGGCGGGCGGAAGCTCGCGTTGACGCCTGCCGGGCATCATTATCAACGGCAACTCATGCCGACGCTCGATATCATCCATCAGGCCACTCGCTCGGTGGAGGCGCGCGAGCGCGACTCGATCGCCATCCTCGCGCTGCCGTCGTTCGTTTCGGGCTGGTTGGTTCCGCGGCTCGATGCGTTCCGGGAGAGCCATCCCGAAGTCACCATCGAGTTCTCGACGCTTCGCAAACGCCGGCTGGGCTACACCGACATCGTCGTCGAGCCGCGTTTCGATGCGGAGGACTATGTCGGGATGACGCGGCTGTTTCGCTGGGTCTCCTCGCCGGTGTGCCGACCGGACCTCATGGACCGCCACGCGATCAGGGTGCCTGCCGATGTCATCAAGGCGACGCTCATCGACCTCGATGCGCCCGTTGCGGCATGGTCGTTCTGGCTTGACAATGCGGGCATTTCGCGGCGTGACCAGCTCCGCTGGATGAAGTTCGATACCTATCTGCCCATGATGAGCGCGGTGCGGCAGGGCTTGGGATTCGGCTTGCTACCGCTCTTCTATCAGGTCGGGGAAGTACAACTGGTCGCTCCGTTCGACATCATGACGAGCCTGCCCGGCGGGGTGTTCGTCCGCGATCCGACAGGGTTCGAGCGGCCGATTGTCCGGCGGTTCCGCGAGTGGATGATGGACGAGATCGCGGACACCATCAATGCGGTGCCACCCGTCGTCGCCTGACTCGATCCGGGGCGAATCGCTATTGCGGCATCGCTCCCAGAACCGCTTTGCCCACCGCGCTTCCGCTTGCGACATGGTCATGTGCCTTCGCGAGATTGGCAGGGGTTAATGGCCCGAAATGATCGTGCATCGTCGTACGCAGCGTGCCGGCATCGACCAGGTCCGCGACCGCGCAGAGCAGCCGGTGCTGCTCGACCATGTCGGGCAGGGCGAACTGCGACCGCACGAACATGCCCTCCCAACTGATCGTGGCCGATTTCGCGCGCAGGGGAACGATGTCGAGCGATGCGGGATCGTCGATCACGCCGATTCGCCCGCGTGGTGCGATGACCCTGGCGATGGCGGGCCATTGCCGGTCCGTTCCGGTCAGTGCCGCGACGTGGGAGACCTCCGAGATGCCCACGCGTGCGAGCTGTTCCGCCAGATCGGCATGATGATCGATGACATGATCGGCGCCCAGAGCGCGGACCCACTCTGCGGTGTCCGGCCGCGACGCGGTGGCGATGACCTCAAGGCCGGTGAGTCGCGCCGCGAGCTGGACCAGCAGGGACCCGACCCCGCCCGCCCCATTGATGATCAGAATCCTGCCACTCTCATGACCGTCGCCCCTCCGCACGCCCAATTGGTCGAACAGCAATTCCCAGGCAGTGATTGCGGTCAGCGGCAACGCAGCGGCTTCGTCGAACGAAAGCGAAGCGGGCATCCGGCCTGCTATGCGCTCGTCGACGAGGTGGAACTGTGCGTTCGTTCCGGGGCGGCCGATGGTGCCGGCATGAAAGACCCGGTCGCCGGGCGCGAACAGCGTCACCGCGCTGCCGACCGCCTTGACAATTCCCGCGCCATCGAACCCCAATATGCGCGGCTGCCCCTTGGTCCGCGCCTTTGCCCGCAGCTTGACGTCCACCGCGTTGACGGACACCGCGCGGATATCGACAAGGATGTCGTGCGGACCGGGAACGGGCTCGTCCACATCGAACTCGCTCAGCACAGCGCTCGTGCCTGGTTCGAGATAGCCGATTGCCCGCATGCTTGTCCTCCGCTGCAGCCGTGCATGGCCGCAGCCGGTCAGGTGCGGGCAATGCTTGAAGATCCCCGGTTAGGGGACAATCACATGCCGATCCATCGCTGCAGGAGCAATGCGTTATGACAACGAATCCGCCGAGCAATGCCGATCTTGCCGCGCGCGCGGTCGTCCTGCAGGGCGAACGCGACTTCGATGCGCTGCGCGCGATCTGCGACCCCGATGTCGTGCTCGAGTTTCCCTATCATCCCAACGGACCCGTCGAGCATCGCGGCGTGGATGCGATGCTGGGGCAGTTCGCCGTGCTCGCCGCTTTCGAGACATTGGAAATCCAGCCGGTCCAGATCTTCGACACTGGTGGAGACGTGGTGGTCGTCGAGGGCAGATCGCGCGGGACCTACCGCAGCGGACGGCCGGATTATGTTAACCACTATCTGTTCGTGCTGTCGTTCAGGGACGGCAAGCTCACCCGCTGGCGCGAGTTCTTCAATCCTCTGGAGGCGATGAAGCAGAACTACGGCAAGCCACGCCCTGAAAAATAGCGCATGTGACCTTGCCGCCAGGGCGTCGGGTGGCTGGGCCTTATGCCCCAGGATGAGGCTTAATGTGACCTCGCCAGAGATCATCGTGACACCCGCTGTTCCGCATTGACGACGGCAATCCGAACCGGAAAGGTGGGCAGGCGTGGTTTGTCGGCATGCCCAGTTGGGGTGCTGAGTTTGGGAGAATGCGTGATGACGGAAGTTGAAACCAACAAAAAGCTTGCGCGCGAATATCTGGAGCGCATCGGCAAGGGCGACGTCGATGGCGTTGTCGATATGTTCGTCGATGATGGCGCGATCATCGTGGAGAGCAAGACGCTGTTACCGCCGGAGGTACGCGGCAAGGCCGCCATCCGCGAACTGATGACCGCTCTGCCGCAGATGTTCCCGGAAACGGGCCTTCGGATCATGATCGACGATGTCACCGCAGAAGAGAACCGGGTTGCCATCCGCGCTCATTCGGACGCCAAGCACGCATCGGGCAAGATGTATCAGAACCGCTATCACTTCCTGCTCTATTTCAAGGACGGCAAGATCGTCAGCAGTCACGAGTATCTGGACAGCCTGCACCTGACCGATGTCTTCTTCGATGGCGCGCGGCCTGAGTGACGGGCGGTATCCGTCCCCTGAATACCACGTCCTGAAAGCGTCCGGAATTGTGATGAATCGCACAGGACTGTGTGCAGTTCATTAGCACGCAACGCTCATCCTCAAGGCATTTGCTGAGGTGCTGCTGCGCCATCGGGTGAGTCAGTGGGCGGCCGCTGGAGAGTGGTTTCAGGGTCCGCGCGGCTTTGGTCTGCGAGGCGACTCAAGCCTCCTGATCCAATCACAATCAAATGAAACCATCTGGCCCCGGGGGGAGAGTAGGGGGGCGGCCTGAACTGCCGCTCATTCTTCACCCCCGGGCTCAGGTGCCATTATGGCCCACAGTTTCACGCTAACTAGCTAGCGTGAAATCGCGGACTCAGATTATCGCCCGGAGCCACCGAAATTGCTCAGATGGCCGCCGCGTGCGGCCGCTGCCCGCATCGCGCTGGCGGTTTCCTTGGCCCTCCCGGCAGGAGCGATCGGTGAAATCAGGCGCCTGATCGCGGACGTTCCGCACGATGGACAGGCTGCCACGTCAGCGGATCGGACCAGAAGCTCGAACTGCTTGTCGCAGGCGTCGCAATGGAAGTCGTAGAGGGGCATCGGCGATCCTTTGCATCGGATGGGTTCCGTGCCTGAAAAGCAATTTCCGCGCCAAGCGCGATACCGTTTCTCCGCTCGATCCTGTGACAGGCCTCGGAGATGGCATGATCTGTGCTTCGCCGTTTGATGTGCCGCTGCCCGGTGCCGGCACGGCGAACGGAGAAACGCATGACCGACACGACCGAACTGGTGAAACGCAAGCAGCCGCTCAACCTCGCCATTGTCCATGTCGATCCGGAAGCCTTCATCGCGCACTTTCTCCCTTGGCTTGAGATCACCGCATTTCTGACCCGGCTGCGACTGGGCGAGACCGTCGTTCCCCCGGATTGGCAGACGCCCGCCCTCACCGAGCAGCAGTTGAGCAGCGGAGAGGTGCACAACATCGGCAACGACACGCTCATCGCCTTTTGCATGACGGCGGCGATGAGGGGAGACAAGCGGGCCGTGGACCGGGTGGAGCAGGCTCTGCGCGACCGCCTCGGCACCGACTTTCCCGGCAGCTTCGGGCTGTGGCATTTCCGTGGCGAGATTCCTGCGCCGGTGACGTTGGACGACTTTGTGGGGCAGGCGGGCAGGAAGATGCTCCACGGCGACATCGCGCCGCCGCCGCTGCGAAACGGCGAGACGTGGAACACCGGGCTGCGCTTTCTGGAACGCGCGTTGGGATCGAATTTCAAGAGCGAAATCGTCTATCCGCTCGCGCTGTGGACCCGCGCGCGCTGGGCCGAAGTGACCGACAAGGGCGTCGCGTTCATGGCGCATATCGAAGAGAATCTGCCGATTCTGCGCGACGCGTTGCAGGAACCGCGCAACGACGCGGCCTTCATCGCCAACATGCTGCTGCTCGGCGCGCCGGCGGTGGAGATCGACCTGCAGGATGAGGTGCAGGGGATACTGCGGTCGCTGACCCGACGCTGAGGACGCCTCAGTCCGGGGTGATGAGCACGTCGGGATGGGCGTCGGGATCGGGTATGTCGAGGCCGTCCTCGTCGGTTAGCGGCACGCCCGCGATGCAGATGTCGCCGTCATCGATGATGAGGGTGATGGGCGTCAGCGCCTTGCCCTGGCATGGGCCGATGAAACAATGACCGGTGTCGAGGTCGAACATCGCCTTGTGCTTTCCGCAGGCGATGAAATTGCCTTCCTCGTCCATGAACTCGCCCGGCACGACATCCAGCCGCGTCCCCCCGTGCGGACAGACATTCTCATAGCCGAAATACTTGCCGCCCTTGCGGGTCACGATGATCGGCCATGGTTCGGTGCCTTCACCGGCGAGCCGCGCCAGAACGAACCCGCGCACTTCCTCTTCCTGAACCTCACGGGCCCGGCAGATCACAAACAGTTCGTCCATATCGTCACCTCGCATGCCATAGGGGCAAGCGTCATGACGCAAGGGTCGTGCCAGCGTCCCGAGGACCGCTTGACGCGCGTTCACGGCGCAATGTCGACATTCTGTGCTACATAGCCCGATGATCTCTGGCGGAAATGCGACATTTCCCGATGCCGCTCTGCGCGCGTCCGCTGCGGTGCCCGTTCAGGCCGGCGTCTTGGCCGGCACGGTCTGGATCACCTCGAACCCCTCGAAGCGCGGCGGACCGAGATAGAGCGGCTTGCTGGTGCCAGCGCCGCGATGCGCTGCCTGGAAGGCTTCGGACCGGGTCCATGCCTCGAAATGCGCTTTCGTTTCCCACACGGTGTGCGACGCGAACAGGCTGTGATCCTCAGTCGTCGGCCCGCGAAGCAGATGAAATTCGACAAACCCCGGCAGCCCTTCGAGATGAGTCTCGCGGCTGAGCCAGACCTCTTCAAAGGCGGACTCTTCGCCCGGGATGACCTGGAAGCGGTTCATGGCGATAAACATCACGGTTCTCCTTGGCCATGCGGCATGGCGTGTTCGATCAACGGCATCATGCCGCCACGCCTTCCGCCAAGGCGGCGACGACCGGCCAGCCGATGCCACCCAAGGGATCGAGGCGACGCAGCGTTGCCAGCATGTCCGCCGCGTCCTCTTCCCGCCGGTCGCGCAGCGCGATGAAGGCGAGTGCCTTGAGCGTGTAGAGGGCGAAGCGACAGGGACCGTCTGGCACCCCGGCGGGCCGGGGCCAGTCGTGCCAGTGCGGCGGCCATCCGGCTTGCCGTGCGGCTTCCTCCAGGCCCGCTTCCGCCATGGCGCGTGCCGCGCCAAGCTGCCCCTGATAGCAATGGATCTTGTAAAGGCATAAATAGGTCGGCAGCGCCGCCGGGTCACAGGCCAGCGCGAGGCGGAACAGCCGTTCGGCGTGCGCGCGGTCGCTGCGATAGGCACGAACGCCGTCCTGCAACAACTGGTTCACCGGCTCGGGCAGGTCTCCGAAATTGATCCCGTCAAAGGGCGCATCGCTCAACATGGCCGTCTCCTCGGCCATGGCTACGCAAGGTTCGCGCCAGCCGGGATGCGATCAGCAACTATCTCGAATTTATCGATATTTCGTCAGATCGGTCGCTGGCCGCTGAGACCAGGATCAGCCGACTGGCCGCGCAGTGTCTGACACATTCTGTCGACTTTGCGACAAGGATCCTGTTCAGATCTTCTTGAGTTCGATGTCGTGCTTGCGCAACGCGTAGCCGATCTGTCGCGGCGTGACTTTGAGGATGCGTGCCGCTTTTGCCTGAACCCAGCCGGCCGCCTCAAGCGCAGCGACGAGTTGCTCGCGGCTGATTTTGAGGTTGTCGCCTTTGACATGCTCGCAATTGTCGCTTCCGGGGCAGTTGGCGAGTTCGGTCTCGGATAGAGGTGGCGGGAATGGTTCGGACCGTTGCGGCGCGCTGATGATCTTGAACGGCGCGGAGACGGCACCTTTCCACAGCGTCGCGGACAGACATTCGTCATGTCGGCAGGCAAAATCATCGGCGGTTATCCCTTCGGCGTGGGCGAGTGTGGCGGTGCGCCGGACGCAGTTTTCAAGCTCGCGAACATTGCCGGGAAAATAGCAGCTTTCGAGCACGGCCTGCGCAGACGGTGTGAGGCCGTGGTGGGTATGATGCTCTTCGTCGAAACGGCGCAGGAACTCGCGGGCGAGCAGCGGCACGTCCTCACGACGTTCGCGGAGTGCCGGCAGACGGATTGTCACGACATTGATGCGATAATAGAGGTCCGCGCGAAACTCGCCCTTGGCGACCGCCTCCTCCAGATTCTTGTTGGTCGCGCAGACCAGGCGAACATCGACCTTGAGCGTCTTGTTGCCGCCGACCCGCTCGAACTCGCCTTCCTGAAGGACCCGCAGCAGCTTCACCTGAAATGCGGGCGAAATGTCCCCGATCTCGTCGAGGAACAGCGTGCCGCCGTCGGCCATTTCGAACCGGCCCTTGCGTTGCGCGACGGCGCCGGTGAACGAGCCTTTCTCATGGCCGAACAGTTCGGACTCCAGCACCGATTCGGGGAGCGCGGCGCAGTTGAGCTTGACGAAGGCTTTGCCGGCGCGCGGCGAGAAGTCATGGGTCGCGCGCGCGAAGAGCTCCTTGCCGGTGCCGCTTTCCCCCCGAAGCAGCAGCGTCGAATGGCTCCTGGCGACGATCTTGATCTTTTCGAGGACCGACCGGAGCGCCTTGCTCTCCCCGACGATCCCGCCCGCGCGCGGATCCGGATCGGAGCCCTTCTTGCGCGGCAGTTCCTTTTCGAGCAGGCTTTGCTGCGCCATGAGCCGTTCGCGGTCGCGCCCCACGATGTCCATCAGGCGAATGGTCTGGCCGATGAGATTGGCGACCATTGCGAGAAAACGGACGTCTTCGTCGGCCGAGTGATAGGGGCTGTCGGCGCGCCAGATCTGCTCGATGGTCAGCGTGCCGACGACTTTGTCGCGGTCCTTGATCGGCACGCCGATGAAGGAAATGCGCTCCGACGCCGGATACTCGCCGTCCGACGTCCAGCCCGCGAACAGGGGGTTGGTCGCGACATTCGCCACCACGACGGGCATCTGGGTTGTCACGATCTGGCCGATGGCGCGCTCGGGCAACCGGCCGAGATATTCGTGCGCCTGCTCCTCGCGCCAGCCGATCCCCACGGCGGTATGGGCATTGCCCTGTGCATCGAGCAGCGCGACGACGCCGTGATGCATGTCGAGAAAGCTGGACAGCAGTGTCAGCACCTTGGCGAGCGTTGTCTCCAGCCGTCCCGGCGTCACCAGAATCTTGGTAATTTCATAGACGCCGCGAAGCGCGATGTCGGCCCGGGTGTTCATTCGGGCCACCCTGAAGGGGCTTGGCGCACCGATTCCCCGATACCCAACGCTCTCGAATGGAACTTGTGACCCGACCATAACGCCACTCCTACGACTGGCGCATCCCCCCCGGATCGACGATCCCGTCGACCTTTACCGGCACGCGGGAATCGGTGTTGAAGAGTCGCAGGGTCGCAGAAGTGCTTGTCTTTCGCAACGGCAAAATCGGTGGTCGCGGCACCACGAATCACGTGCCGCAGGGACTTGTCCGTGTCGGCCAAGGGATCACCCGAACTTGTACAGCACGCCGAAACCGCCGCGCGGGTAGTTCCACTCGATCTCGCCCGTTGCTGCGGTAACGATGCGGCAGGTTCCGCATTCGACGCAGCCGTCGGCGCTGATTTCCACCTGTCCGCTGTCCGCCAGGCTGTAGCAGCCCGCCGGGCAGAGATGGGTCATCGCCAGCAGCCCCTTGGAGGGAACGTCATGCTGCCGGATACGGATATGCGGTCGACCTGCGTCGACCAGATACCGGTTCTGGTACAGCTTTTCCTCGACCTTGACGCCGGAAATGCCGGCCATGTTCAACTCGCTCATCGCCTTGGTCTCCTATCGCCACGCCCGCACGAGGCGGAATGCGTCCCCCACCATGCCCAGCAGCGTGCGGCTGCTGCGGAAGGAGCGGAAAATCTCCTTCTCCTTGGCCTTCTTGTCGATGCCGTCGACGCGGAACCAGGTCTGCATCGCCTTGCTGATCAACGCGGGATACAGGCCGAAGAAGGCCTGCTTGTTGCGGTGCAGCAGCTCCGGAATGCCCCGGTATTTCTTCAGGTCCTTCATCACGAAACTGTCTGCCAGCCGCCGCTCATATTCGGCGAGATTGGCCTTGGTCGCGGGTTCGCGGCGCCGGTGCAGCCAGGTCACCGTCTCGGCCGCGATGCGACCCGTGGTCATGGCAAGGTTGGACCCCTCGCGGTGGACCGCGTTTACGAACTGACCCGCATCGCCGACGACGATCCAGCCGTCCCCGACAAGCTGCGGAATCGCCTTGAAGCCACCCTCCGGAATCAGATGTGCCGCATATTCCTTGCATTCGCTGCCCGCCAGCAGCGGCTTGATCGACGGATGGCTCTTGAAGGCCTCGAGCAGCGCGTAGGGGGTGATGTCATGCTCGGCGAAATCCGAGACGATGCAGCCGATGCCGACCGAGATCGATTCCTCGTTGGTATAGAGAAAGCCGGTGCCGGTCATGCCCTTGGTGATGGTACCCATCGCCTCGATCACGACGCCTTCGTTGCCGGTGAGGTTGAAGCGTGCCTCGACCGTCTCGCGCGGCAGGAAATGCGTCTCCTTGACCGCGAGCGCCACGCTGTCCGCCGCGACCTCCGGCCGCAGCCCGGAGCGTTGACCGACCAGGCCGTTGACGCCTTCCGCCAGGATCACGACATCGGCCATGATCGGCGCGTTGCCGCGGTCGGTGCGGACGCCGATGACCTTGTCCGCGACGTCCTTGACCAGTTCGGTCACCGTCGTCTCGCACAGGACGATCGCGCCGGCTTCCTTGACCTTGGACGAGAACCATTTGTCGAACTGCGCGCGCAGGATCGTGTAGCGGTTCGGCTTCTCCTCGTTGAAGTCGTCCGAGCGGTAGTGCATGCCGGTGTGGCTCTTGTCGTCCATCGTCCAGATGCGCTGTTCGATGACGTGGCGTTCGAGCGGGGCGTCCTCCCGGAAATCCGGAATGATCTTCTCCAGCGCATCGGCATAAAGGATGGCACCCTGCACATTTTTCGAGCCGGAATATTCGCCGCGCTCGATCTGCAGGACCTTCAATCCTTCCCTGGCCATGGTGTAGGCGGCCGCATTCCCCGACGGTCCGGCCCCGACCACGATCGCGTCAAAGCGTTCCTCGATCATATCCGTGGCTCCTTGTTCAGCTTGCCAGCCGGTTGACGCGCAGACGTCTGGAAAAGGCTTCGGTCAGCGCGGGCAGTAAGGTGATCGCATCGGCGACGATGCCGAGATGGGCGAACTCGAAGATCGGTGCATGCGGGTCGGTGTTGATCGCGACGATCAGGTCCGCGCCTTCCACGCCCACCCGATGCTGGATCGCGCCTGAAATCCCGGCCGCGATGTAAAGCTTGGGCCGGATCGTCTTGCCGGTCTGGCCGATCTGGCGGTCGGCGGTGATCCAGCCTTTCTGGACCAGCGGGCGCGAGCCGCCATATTCCGCTCCCAGCACATGGGCGAGATCCCTGACGAGCTGGAAATTTTCGGCCGAGCGAAGGCCCAGCCCGCCGGCGACGACGATATCGGCATAGGGGAGTTGCGCCGTGTCGCTGTCGCGGTCGGCGATGAATTGCAGCACCTTGGTGACGATATCCTCCTCGGCGAGATCGATCGCATGTTCGACGATCCGGCCCTGGCGGCCCGGTTCGGCCACCGGCATCGCCAGTACGCGCGGCCGCACGGTTGCCATCTGCGGGCGGTAGTTGAGGGTGAAGATCGTGCACAGGAGCGATCCGCCGAAGGTCGGACGGGTCGCCGCGAGCGAGCCGTCGTCGTCGATCGCCAGTTCGGTGCAGTCTGCGGTGAGGCCGGTGAGCAGCGTCGTTGCAACCGATCCGGCAAGATCGCGGCCCAGATTGGTCGCGCCCAGCAGCAGGATCTCGGGCTTGTAGCTGTTGACGAGGTCGGTCATGACCCTGGTCGCGACCTCGTTCCGATAATGCGCCAGCGTGGGATGGCAGACGATGTAGACGAGGTCTGCGCCATATTCGAAGGCCTGGGCCGCGGCGGCATCAAGTGCCGCCCGGTCGTCGCCCATCACGACAGCGGCAAGCTCCACCCCGCGCTTGTCGGCGAGTTTGCGGCCTTCGCCCAGCAGCTCGAACGAGACGCTGTGGACCTGCCCGTGCTCGATTTCCATCGCTACCCAGACGTGCTTGTACGCCTTGAAATGCTCCGGCAGCTCCTTCTTGGTGTTGGCCCTGCCGCTGGCGGGCGGAGCGGGTTTGGCTTCGTCGGACATGATCCGGTTCCCTTCAGTAGCTGTTCGCCGCGAACTCCAGGAGGTCCTGTTCGACTCCCGGCTGGCGGCTGAAGATTTCGGCGATCAGCGCATCGGCGCGGGCGTCCGGCCCGCCTTCGGCGTCGATGAGATGCGCCTTTTCGCTGCGGGCACCCGGCGCGAATACCTTCTTGACGATGGTGGGCGAGCCCCTGAGGCCGCATTTTGTCAGATCCTCGATCGCGACGTCGGCGGCATTCCAGGTGACGACCTCGGCACGAGCGGCCTGAAGCGCATTCTCGATCGATCCGCGTCGCATTTCGTTCGTCGCCTCGAGCATCGTGATGAGCGCCGGCAACCGCGTCTGAAGAAGCTGAATCCCGCCTTCTGCCCGGCGCTCCACCGTCACGGTGCGCGCATCCAGGTCGGTCTCGACGATCTTCGCCACATAGGTGAGCTGGTTATAGTTGAGTCGCTTGGCGATGCCGGGGCCGACCTGCGCGGTGTCGCCGTCGATGGTCTGC
>CAZHGR010000079.1:0-13537 GCA_964532255.1 uncultured Sphingobium sp. | reverse complement strand
CCTGTCGATGTGACTGCCCGCGCTTGTTCAGCGCACTGAACGGACATCGCCGTCCTGTCTCGCGATGAATGCAAGCCTTGTAAAGGGGTGCCGGTCTTGACCATCCGCTGGTCAGCGGCTCGCAATGCGCGCCGAACCAGACCCGTTGTCGTTCGGGCCATCGGTGGTGCTTGAGCGGCCTGACAGAGACTGATACCCATAACGGCGGCGAGTAGGGATCGTCGGCCGGGAGATCGCAGCGCTTTGAACAGCCAGTTGCAAACAGGGGAAAGTGGCGGCGTGTCGTTGATCGAGGAAGCCACAAGATTCAGAGCTGTGCTGCTTGGTGACCGCCGCTCAACGAGCCTGACGAACCTATTCGACTATCTGCTTGAGCGGTCCGGCGATGCCCGCCCACCAAAGGAGATTGAGGTCGCCATTGCTGTTTTCGGAAAGAACGGCACCTTCGACACCTCGGGAAATTCCATGGTTCGCGGTCATGTGCACCGGCTCCGCCAACGGCTAGACAAGTTCAATGCGGGTAAGTCGGGGCCGCGATTGACCATTCCCAAAGGTGAGTATCGACTGATCTTGTCCGAACCGTCCGAGCACGAAGCGGAACAAGATACGCAGTCGGAATTGCCCGTGTCGATTGTGAAGCGCATGTGTACGCGGCGTACAGTCGTTGTCGTCTTTGGCGCTAATGCTTTGCTATGGGCGATGGTCTTACTGTTTTCCGGCATTTGGCATTCGCCATCACCACTTGCGCGGACTGTCTTGTGGAAGCCGGTCATCACCAGCGGGCGACCACCGGTGATTGCCGTGGGTGACTTCTTCTTGATCGGCAAGACTGCCGCCAACGGCATGATGGAACGCCTTGCGATGAATCCAGAAATTCAATCGAGCGCCGACTTGACCAGCTACCTGATGATGCACCCCGAGCAGGCCGGCAAGTTGCACGACCGCGACATCTACCGTGTACCGGCCGGAGAGGCCAAAGCTGCCATGACGATCCTGAACCTGATATCGACCATGCGGCCCGGCACCGATGCCGCCGGGATCATCCCGGTATCGCGCATCTCTCAGGATCGAGCCGATTCCAGCAACGTCATATATATCCAGTATTTTTCGCAGTTGGGTATGCTGCGCTCCCCCATCCTGCACTTGTCGGGATTTGCTCCGACCGACGATTTCAACGCAGTCAGGGATGTCGCCTCAGGTGAGATATACCAAGCGCGCTACGCGGCCGACGAAGGGATATCGCAAGACGGCGGAGCTGCTGCCTCGCATTCCTACAGTGATGATTACGGCTACCTCGCCAGCTTTCCCGGCTCGTCCGGCAAACACGACACACTCATCGCAGGGATCGGCGACATCGGGCTCTCCCAGATGGTCAAGCTCGTGGCGGACAAACGCCAGCTTGATGCTCTTGCACGACGTACGGGGGGACGAAGGGCTTTCGAGGCGCTCTATCGGGTCAGGAGCATCGGTGGGCTTGTTTTCGAAACGAAGCTCATGGTCGCGCGACCATTGAAAACGGATGTCGCACGTCCGGACGTGCCAGGCTCTGACGCTAAGGAGTATTCTGACCCAAGCGAACGAGCGGTGGGGCGGGTTGCCAGGTCATAGGCTTCGTTTTGTCCCAGATCCCGGTCGTGTCGATTGGGTGGGCCATGAGAAGCAGGCTTTGATAGTTTTGCGAGAACATCGTGCGCACCTGGAACAGCGCTTCGAAGGAGTCGAAGTTGCCTCCAATGCGCCGGCTCAACTGCTGTAGCCGCCGCGGGTCCATCGCAAGTGCGGCCATTTGCCTGACGCCGGCATCACCCGTTCCTGAAATGATCAGGATCCGCTTGCCTGACGGTCCAAAAAATCCAGCAATGTAGCTATAATCATGGCGGGGTATGATATTGTCGCCGAGGAGGTATGGACTAGCGGATAAAAGATGCCGACCCGACTTCTTGTCTACAAGTTCGTAGCAGGTTCTTGCACACGTGAAACGAGATGCTTGAAACAAAGGGTTGCTGATTAGCGGATTTAGCGCATCGAGTGCGCCAACATAGATGATGTTCGACGACTTCATCATCTCAGCATTGATTTCCGAAGCCGACACCGGGTTAGGCTTGTATGTGCCGATGATAGGCCAGAGCTCGCTTGCCGCAGCCAAGGCATCTACGCTGACGGTGTATGGGCTACCCTCCATGAACAACCGGTCAGTGGATCCCGACTTTTGGGAAGCTCGGGCGAAAAATCCGTCAGCGTCATGGATCGACAGATCCTGCGTCGGCTCGTCGAATTCGCCATCCTCGCTTCTGCTCAGGAACATGAAATAATCGCCAACGACGATCTTGGCTGGTTCATCCTTGTCGAAACCGCGCCACAGCGTCGATCTAACGCTTTGCTCACCTAAGTTTATATAATCTTTGAAATAAATCCAAGCCAGTGTCGCATTTGCCAGCACGAGCATGATTGCGGCCACCCACAGGGCGATCTCACGACGCCTGCCGCCGTCGGTTGGCGCTGGCAGCGCTCCTTGGTCGCCATCAGGACAGTCCGACGACTTGAGAAACAAGCCATATTCTCCTGAAGGGATGACGATCCGGGCTCCGGGCTTGTCGGCATAATAGAGGTCGAGCTTCTTGCGCAGGCGATGGACGCTCACGCGAACGCGGGAGCCCTGCGCACTTGTGGCGTCGAGGCTCTCATGAAAAACTTCCTCTGCAACATCCAATTCTTTAGGACGGCGTCCCTCCAGCGACTGCTGAAGCAGAAAGTCGAAAAGACACAGAAGAGTGTTGGAACGGCTCGATCTAATGAAGTCCCGAACGGCGCGCCCTTCCTCGGCCAAGGCGAGGTTTGCAGGATCGTCGGTGACATTCGCCAGGCTACTCATGCGTTCTTTCATCACGCGCATCTCAAAAGGCGCTTGCGCTCCAAGTCGATACGTCCCGCTAAGTCCCGTCGTGGCGCGCCGGCAACGTGTACCAGTGCACCACCCCAATCACAAGAAGGGCCGAGGAAACCCCTGCACACTCCAGCGCTGGGAGGCCTGAGATCAGTCCACATCCAGCTCTACCAGTTGAGCGTTGAAGCTATATCCCGGCATGAATGAATGCATCGTCTTATTCGCTGCCAGTGCGATTTCCTGCGGAGTGCTGGCGGACGGAGATTCAGTCTCGGAGTTATACATTGCCTGCGCGATATCGCGAACGCCCTTGAGATCGCACCAGGCGAGCCAGAACGACTTCCCATCCGGCGAAATCCACATTGGGCCGATCTGTGGAGAATAGGCGCGCGCCAGCGGATCACCGCCCGGCGCCCAGGCACGGTCCTCATGAACCTGTCGCCATGGCCCCCAGGGCGTAAGGGAAACCCAGAATCCCAGATAGCTGGGCTTCCCGAATTCGGTTCCATCGTCCGCACATCCGTTTCCCGCGCTCACCATCATGAAGATGTCGAGAGCCTGATTGTAGACGACGCTCGGCAACCAGGTTTCGACCACCAGATCGCCGGGGAAGAGATTGGTCGCGTTGACCCAGCCGCGCGGAAAGACATGCACCGGCTGGCGATCATCGAGGCTTTCGCTCCAACGGGGACGGCCGTCCGGTTGCAAGCCGGCGAAGAAGCGATAGGCCCGCCGATCCAGAATCTGGTCAATCCCGACCCGGAATAGCATCAGCTCGTTCATCCGGCCATCGACATTGCCGTTCGTTCCGTAAACATAGATGTAGCCGTCGTGATTCGCCCGATAATCCTGCCCCATTTGCAGAATGGTCAGCAGTGAAAAGCAGCCGTCCGGTTCGTTGAAGAACGCGAACTTTTCTTTCGCTTGTTCCTCCCAGGCCTCCCATCGCACCGGGACACTGCCGTCCTGGTTGCGCCAGCTGCGGCCACCATCCTCGGAGTAAACCAGCTTGGCTGTGGTCCAGTGACGCGGCCGGTCCTTTGCCTGATCGAGCGCGCTGAGGAACTGGTAGATTCGACCGCGCACCGCGAGTAGCCCGTGGCCGTGGTAGTGCGGCGCCTCTTCCGGTTCCTGCGACTGTTCGACTGTAGGATAGCCCTCGACCAAGCGCGCAACGAGGTTAGGCGGGCCATCCCCGCCGATCGACCACAATGACCGCTTGAAAAACCTGTCGGGCGGATCGATCCAGCCTGCGCCATCATTGACCACCGTCAGTTGCTGGCCATCCGCGGTCCAGGTCATCTTGTAGCCGTCCCCGATCGTGGGCAGCCGCAAAATGGTATCGTCGCGACGGCGCAATGAGCGGACGACGCCCGCGAAGCGATGCGGTGGAACGGCTGCGAAGGCAACTTGGCCGGAGGCCGCCCACAGGCCCATGGCAATCGACTGCTTAAGAAAGTCCCGTCGCTGCGACATGGGTTTGCTCCGTCACGAGAGGTCATGGGGCGCGGCATCAGGGTCGGGCTTGCGCGCAGTCGCAGTCGAGCTCCACCGGATCGCCTGGGTCGTTGCAAACCGGAGAACGGTCGTGAAACGGTTCTCCCCTATCGGTAACCAGCGAGGCCGCATGCCGCCTGTTGCGCGCTTGGAGCGCTGGCATCGGCGGTTCAGTCGGAAGCTGACAGCATCCAGGCGCGTCGTTCGCGACCGCGTCAGCATTCTCCATTCCCCCCATTGGAGTCCCACGATGACGGGTCATTTCAGACGAGCAATCAGGGGCTGAAAAATGTTGTGAGCACAAGACAAACGGTTTCGTGACCGCTTCTAGCGCCATGACCGCTTTGAGGCTGGTAGCTTGTGAAGGGCGCCGGACGCGATGCTGCCGAGTCGGCTTCATCGATGCGGTTTGGGCCCTTTGGTGGAGGGCGTGACGATATCACGCGCGACGGACCGAGATCGGATCGGCGCCGGTCGGTAGTGATCGCGGCCAAGGGATAGGATGGAGAACTACATGATTTCTGTCGGCAAGGTTTCTGCGATTCTGGTTCTGGGATTGGCTTCAGTTGGGGCTCCCGCGGTCGCGCATCATTCATTTGCGATGTTTGACCAGAGCAAGGTGACCGAACTCAAGGGCGTGACGGTTGTCGATTTTAGATGGGGCAATCCTCACGTCTTCCTGGTCGTCCAGAGCAGGGGGACACGCTATGCTTTGGAATGCGCCAGCCCATCGGCGCTGACCACGTCAGGCTGGAAATTCAATAGCGTCAAGGCCGGCGACAAAATCAGTGTGGCCTTCTTCCCGCTGCGCAACGGCAAGTCCGGTGGTGCACTGAAATCTGCGACGCTCGCCGACGGCAAGCAACTCGGCGGAACGTGAGAGGGCGCGGCTCGCACTTTCGAAGCCAGGGAAAAGACAGAAAACCTATGAAGTACATGAAGAGCAAACCGATTGCGCTTTTGGCGGCGGTGGTTTGGGTGAGTGGGACCGGCCATGCCGCCGCAGCCGCCAGTATTGCGAAGGGCGGGGGAATGGAAAGCGCTGCCCACTCGGTACCACGGGCGACACCCCCGGCCGCCCTTGAGGGAGCGCGAGATCTCAGCGGCGTCTGGGCGCGGTATCCGCAGCCGTGGCCTACGTACACCGCCGATTTTGACGATATTCCTCCGCCAGACCAAGGTCCCGATCTCGAGGAGCCCTACGCGGCTGAGTGGCTGGAGAAGCGGACAAAGCGCCAGGCAGCGGTCAAGGCCGGCAAGCCCTTGCTCGATCCAAGCACCTTGTGCCTGCCGGAGGGGATGCCGACCGTGATGCAGGCCATTTATCCGATCCAGATTCTGCAGACACCGGGGCAGATCACGGTGCTGGCCGAAATCTTCATGCAGACGCGGCGAATCTATATGGATCAGCCGATGCCGCCGGTCGAGGAGCTACCCCCCAGCTATTACGGCTTTTCTACGGGCCGCTGGGAGGGCGACGTGTTGGTTGTCACGACGCGGGGAGTTAAGAAAAGTGTCGAATTTTTCGAGATTCCGCACAGCGAGCGAATGACTATCACCGAGCGATATCAAATCGATTCTAACGGGATGCTTTACTTGGATATTTCGATTGAAGATCCGGGATATCTCAGAACGCCCTATGAGTTTCGTTGGATCTACAAGCGCAAGCCTGATTATCGCATACCCGAATATGTATGCGATAACCTGCACGACGAGATCAATCCCGACGGTACGGTCGACCTCAAAACGGACTAGCCGACAGCCAGTATAGGATCATCCGGACCGTCGAAGAGTGTAACGTCCTTATGGGTAAGCGGCGGATGGTGCCCGATTCATGGTCGCATCCGCGAACGGATCGAGGTCGACTGTCGGGTCGCACGTACATGCGGATGTACGCATCCGCGGACGGCACGTGCGGAGGGCACTTGCGCAATCAGGGCGCGTGTAACGTTCGCGAACGGTTCGCATGCGGTTCTGTTTATCTACAAATCCGAACAATGGAGCGACAATGAGCTCCGTTGTTTCGAAAGTATGCGCTTTGGCGTCGTCTCGCGCTGGGGCCTTCAAGGCGGCAACTAGGGATGTTTGAAACCAACGCAGTGAGAGCAAGCAGTCAATCAGGCAAAGGCCGGTGATCCGGTGCGCTCAATCGAACAGGCAGCAAAAAGGGGTTTATAGCATGGAGTCATATGATGTTGGTAGGGCCGCTCGGCATCGGCGCATTGCCTTGTGGCGTGCGAGTGCCTGTTACGGCAGCGTTCTGTGTAGTGCCTTGATGCTTTCGGCCGGTGTTGCCGCTGCGCAAGAGCAGGGAAAGGGGGGGACTGTCCAGAGTAGCGATGGGAGCATTTCGGGCCCGGTCGAGATCGTCGTAACGGCCCGACAAAGGGTCGAGGCACTGACCGAAGTGCCCGCAGCTATCACGAGCTACTCATCGGACTTCCTCGACAAGCAGAACATCACGAGCTTCGTTGACTACGCGACCAAGATTCCCAACCTGTCGTTCCAGTTCGGCCAAGGCGGCTCCTTCCTGTGGAGCGGCGACCGGGAAACGTCCATCCGGGGCGTGATCGGTAGCGGCACAACCGCCTTCTACATCGACGATACGCCGGTGCCGTCCTCGGTCAGTCCGCACGTCCTCAATCTCGACCGGATCGAAGTGTTGAAGGGGCCCCAGGGTACGCTGTTCGGCGCCAGTTCGATGGGTGGAAACCTGCGGTACATCACAAAGAAGCCGTCGCTGGACGACAGTTACGGATCAATGAGTCTGCAGGCCGGCGCTACGAGAGAGGGTGGGTTCGACTACGATCTCAACATCCAGAACAACTTCGTCCTGGTTCCCGAACAGCTCTCGCTGAACGTCGCCGTTGGCTACAAGCAGGATTCGGGTTTCATCACGCGCCGCTTTCCCGACGGTGCTGGCAACCTCGTGAGCAAGGACGGTGAAGGCCGTAACCGCAGTCTTTCCGGTTCGATAGGGCTGCGCGCTCAGTTTTCGGATTCGCTTGAGGCAACGGCTACATTCATGGGGCAGAGCGGCCGCCTTCACGGATTTCCGGGTGCCTATTTGCCGCTGCCTGGTTATCGACCGCTGACATACACGCTCGATCGTGATACGGATGTGCAGGAGTATTCGAAGGACGATTGGGGACTTGGCGCTTTCGTACTGCGCTATAGTGGGACCGGTTTCGATGTCGTGTCTTCCACCAGCTACTTCGAACGCAAGATAGTTCAGCTTGATGACAATACCGAGGGTACCAAGTTCTTCTTCGACACTGTATTCGGTCTGGACTTCAGCAATGTCCCGTTTTGGGTCGTGATCGACGCTCGCGAGGGGGCGATGACGCATGAAACGCGGCTGTCGTTTGACGATGGAGAACTGATCCCCGGGCTGTCGGGGATCTTGGGAATCTTCCATCAGGATAAACGCAGCAAGAATGCCAATCCGGGGGTATTTGTTGCGGAACTGGCCGACGCAGGATTCGAGCAAGACTTTCTTGCCGACGTTCGTGTGAAGGAGTCCGAAAAGAACACCGCGATATTCGGCGAGATTTACTATGAACCGGTTTCAAGACTGAATTTCACGTTGGGATTGAGACAATATTGGATCAAGCAGCATCGGGATCCCAGTGAAGATACTGGCGCTTTGTTCGGGCCGGAGGGCTTCTTTGCTCCTGAAAGGAACAGCAAGGAGGCCGGACTTATTCCCAAGGCTGTTATTTCCTACGAGGTCGGCGACCGGGGCAACATCTATGCCTCCGTATCGAAGGGCTTCCGTCCCGGAGGCAACGGCGGATCGCTGCCATCCTTCTGTGAGGCGGACCTTGTAGACCTGGGGCTGACGCTCCAAGGTGCGGGCCGCTATCGTTCGGATACGCTGTGGAGCTACGAAATCGGCGGCAAGAGCCGACTGGCAGGTGGGCGCCTGACCGCATCAGCAGCGGCATTCCGCATGGACTGGTCGGACATCCAGCAGGTCGGCACGCTGCCGATCTGCGGACTGACCTTCACGACCAATGCCGGCAAGGCGCGCATTAAGGGTGGCGAGTTCGAAATTGGAGGTCAGCCGTTAGCCAACGTGCCGCTCACCCTCCAACTTGGCGTTGGTTACCTAGATGCGAGATTGCTCGACCCCGGTTTTCTGCCGCAGCCGGCGAACAGCCGCCTTGGTCTTGTCCCCAAATGGACTGCGAGCATCTCGGGCCATTATGAGATAGCATTGAACGACAATTCAAACGTCTTCATTGCGGCGGACTATAGCTACACCAGTTCTACCAAGGTACCGTCGGTGGCAGACGGGACGGCCGTATTCTTCACGCGCCAGCCGCTCAATCTGGTCAACGCGAATTTCGGCGTGAAGTTTGGGCGGTCCGAATTGATGATCTACGGCAAGAACCTGTTCGACAAGCGTCTAAACTATGGTGACCAGCCCATTTCCGGATTCGAGCGGCGCGATCTTCAGCTGGACGGAAGTTTTGAACGAGTGTTGCGTGGCGTTGTCAGTCGACCACGTCAACTTGGCGTTCAGTATCAACTCACATTCTGACGATATTGGGTGCCGCCTGTCGATCATTTTCACTCGCGGAGCCCACTAGGGTTCGGATTTGACCATACAGGTTGTCAGGTTGACGATGTCGGCGGCCTACGCCTTGTCATGCGCCAAGATGTTCACGATCTTATCCTGCTTTGCTAGCGGTTCCGGAATGTTTCCGCCGATCTGCCCGCCGGCCTGACCAGCAGTGAACAAGGGGCGGACGGAGGCGAAACGACGGACGAATGCGAGCAGGCCCCATCGGGGAAGCACGGTGTCGGGTTTTGAACGATGCCAGTTGCGTCATTGCAACTCCATGCTCCAACTACACCGGCCGCCATATCTGTTACATAAAGTGTATAAATTTCGGCAATAAGTGACATACTGTTTATAAAAATAAACAATTGTGCGACGTTGGCTTCACGCTCCGTCGGCAGGGTTAGGGGCGAGGTCAGAGTGGGCGAGGACGCACCGTGAGAAACGCGCACTACGATATCCTTTTCGAGCCCGTCCGCATCGGGCCGGTAACGGCGAAGAACCGCTTCTATCAGGTGCCGCATTGCAACGGCATGGGACATCGCGCGCCATCGGGTATGGCGGCAATGCGCCGTATGAAAGCCGAAGGTGGCTGGGGGGTCGTATGCACCGAAGTGTGCGAAATCCATCCGTCGGCCGATATTTCACCGCACTCTGAAGCGCGGCTCTGGGATGATGCCGACATTCCCGCGCTGGCCCGAGCGGCCGATGGGATCCATCAATATGGCGCCCTGGCGGGGATAGAACTCGGCCACCACGGCTTCCGCGCGCAGAACCGTACGACGCGCGAGGTCCCGATGGGGCCATCGTCGCACACGGTCGTCAGCTACGATCCGGTGCAGTCGCGCATGATGGATAAGCAAGATATCCGCAACCTTCGCCGCTGGCACAAGGCTGCGGCTCAGCGCGCGAAGCGGGCGGGCTTTGATCTGATCTATGTATATGCCGCTCATGGGCTGAACTCTGCGATGCAATTCCTGTCAAAGCGCTACAACCAGCGCACCGATGAGTATGGCGGTTCGCTGGAAAATCGTGTCCGGCTGCTGCGGGAACTGATCGAGGAGACGAAGGACGCGGTCGGGGACACGTGCGCCGTTCCGGTTCGCATCTGCGTCGATGAGCTACTCGGTCCGGCGGGATTATGTTGCGACGGGGAAGGGCGTGAAGTCATCGAAATGCTCGCCGACCTGCCGGATCTCTGGGATCTGACCGTGGGCGATTACAGCAATGATGCTCGTCCGTCCCGTTTTGGTCAGGAGGGCGCGCACGAGGATTACGTTCGCTTCGTCAAACAGGTCACTGACAAGCCCCTGGTTGGCAACGGGCGCTTCACGTCGCCTGATACCATGGTTTCGCAGATCCGGCGCGGCGTTCTCGATTTTATCGGCGCGGCGCGGCCCTCGATCGCGGACCCCTTCCTGCCGCGCAAGGTGGAAGAGGGCCGGCTGGGTGAAATCCGGGAATGCATCGGGTGCAACATCTGCGTGGCGGCGGACAACACCTATACGCCTATTCGCTGCACCCAGAATCCGACGATGGGCGAAGAGTGGCGGCGCGGCTGGCATCCCGAATATCTGCCTAAACGTGAAAGTGACGATCGCGTGCTGGTAGTCGGTGCCGGACCAGCGGGCCTGGAATGTGCGATTTCGCTCGGCAAGCGCGGCTATGATGTGATGCTCGCGGAGGCATCAGAGGAATTGGGCGGACGGTCCGCGAGGGAACCGCGCCTACCGGGCCTTTCGCTGTGGGGACGCGTGCGAGATTATCGCGTCGAGCAGCTCAACCTGTTGCCCAACGTCCAAGTCTATCTGGCGAGCGAAATGACGGCGTTAGATGTTTTGGACACCGGTGCAAACCGTATTGTGATCGCCACCGGATCGCATTGGCGTCGCGACGGCGTGGCCCGCTATCATCGCACTCCGATTGCGGATCTCGATCATTTGGCGACATTCACGCCGGATGACGTGATGGACGGAAAGGCAATCGGGGGGCCGGTCATTGTCTATGATGACGACCATTATTACATGGGCGGCGTCATCGCGGAAAAGTTGCGCGCTCTAGGATTGGATGTAACCCTCGTCACCCCGGCGCCAATTGCCTCTGCTTGGACGGTCAACACGCTGGAGCAGCCGAAAATTCAGCGTACGCTGCTGGAAATGGGCGTACGAATCCATGCCAATCAGGCGCTTGTCGCTTTCGCTGGCGGCCGGGCGATGCTGGCATGCGGCTTTACCGGCAACACCCGCGAGGTCGCGGCGCAATCCGTGGTCATGGTCACTGCGCGCCTGCAGAACGATTCTCTGTACGAGGACTTGCTGGCTCGCTTCGACAAGTGGTCGCCTGCAGGGATCAAGACGGTTGAGTGCATCGGTGATGTCCTGGCGCCGGGCACCCTCGCAGCGGCCGTATTCAGCGGGCATCGCTATGCGCGCGAAATTGACAGCGAACCATCGCACGACAAAGTCCCCTTTCTACGCGAGAACGTCCAGCTGGGGTCTTGGCCATAATGGGTTGCCGCTGGACGCTACGGGTCTGGGGCCCATCATCCGAAAGGGCGTCGAGAGGTTTGAGTTGCACCCCGTTTCTGGACCGCCCTGCTGGCAGGTTTCCAGTGTTCTGACATCAGGGCGGGCCATGTGCCGCTGATGCCAGGATGAGCGATATCGGCGGTTTGTTGCCGATCGCGCTGTGCGGTCGTACTTCGTTGTAGTCTCTACGCCAACCCTCGCATTTTCGGACCGCGTCATTGAGGCTCATAAACCAGTGGGCGTTCAGACATTCCGCCCGGAACGTTCCGTTGAACGACTCGATGAACGCATTGTCGGTGGGCTTGCCAAGCCGCGAGACCCGAAGGGCGGCGAAGCCAACTCAAGGGTTACTCCTTTCATGTAAGCCCACAGGTCCAGCTCGCGGGAGATAAAATCGCTGCCATTGTCTCCTCTTCATCGCTCACTCCGTATCCTGACCCTCCCATCATAACTGGAATTCTCCAGCTCAAAACGGTCCAGGATTCTGGATGCAGGTCAAGCGATGTCGAACCCACCTCATTCCTCCATTCGTGGTCTGCTACCGGACGATCCTGATCAGGCATTGCGGTTTTGCGAAGAGGCACTGGGCCGCAATCCTCTCGATGGCGACGGTGACGCCAAGGTTACGCAGCCGTTACACCACAGTTCATGCCGGAATTGTAGGTACGATCGCGACAGCCGCGCCGTCCCGCCGCGGCAATGCGCGCCTTGTCACGTCATCCTTTCGGTAATGCGAACCGTTCGTAACTTGAACGCCGCGAGATGATTGCGGACCGTCGGCACATGATCGGGTGAGACCCGGGACGTGTGCAGGGAGATGTGCAGTGGGGGTTCGGCAAACAATTTACAACAGGCATGGCGCATGGCGATACGCCCTGCTGATCGGCGGCTCGGCGGTGGCCCTGCTGTCCCCGCGTACAGTGCAGGCCGACGAGGTGGCCGGATCGGAAGCGGAGACTCAGTATCGTCGTGACATCGTCGTGACCGCGTCCACGGCAAACATGCTGGGCGTCGCGACCACGTCGAGCGAAGGGAGCATCACCCGCCAGGAGCTGCGGCAGCGCCCGGCCTATCGCACGGGCCAGTATCTCGAAACGGTACCGGGTCTCGCCGTCACGGCGCACAGCGGGGAAGGCAAGGCGAACCAGTATCTGCTGCGCGGCTTCAATCTCGACCATGGCACCGACTTCGCCACCTTTGTCGACGGCATGCCGGTCAACCAGCGCACCCACGCACATGGGCAGGGATATTCCGACCTCAACTTCCTTGTCCCCGAGTTGTTCGCCGGCCTCGACTTCACAAAGGGTGCCTATTTTGCTTCGGAAGGTGACTTTTCGACGGTCGGCACGGCCCGGATCAGACTTGTTGATCGCCTTGCCCCAAGCGCATCCGCAGCCATTGGCGACAATGGCGACCGTCGCCTCTTTCTGGGCGGTTCCACGTCCATCAGCGCCGACGACACTCTGCTGGGTGCCGCAGAACTCTTTCGGCTGGACGGACCATGGGACAATCCGGACAGGCTGCGCCGTTTGAACGGAACGCTTCGCTGGAGCCGGGGTACGGCGGCAAGCGGGGTCTCGCTGACCGCAATGGTCTATGACGGGCGCTGGAATGCCACGACAGATCAGCCGCAGCGCGCGGTGGAGGCCGGGTTGATCGGGCGGTTTGGGTCGCTCGACCCCACCGACGGCGGGCGGGCCTCGCGCTACTCGCTTTCGCTGCGCTTCAATCAGCCGATCGAAAATGGCGGCGTGGCGGGCGGCGCCTATGCGATCCGACAGCGCCTGACGCTGTGGAGCAACTTCACTCACTTCCTCGTCGACCCGGTTCGCGGCGACCAGCAGGCGCAGAATGACCGCCGCTGGACCGCCGGCGGCGACGTCGCGTTGCACCGCGACTTGATCCTGGGGGCGACGAAGCACCGCTTAACTCTCGGCGCGCAGACGCGGATCGACTGGATCGACGTCGATCTGCAATCCACCGTGGCGCGCGACCCCTTTGCGGTATCGCGAAACAACAGCGTCAACGAGCTGAGCATCGCGGGCTATCTGGAGCACAAGA
>CAZHGR010000078.1:0-13673 GCA_964532255.1 uncultured Sphingobium sp. | reverse complement strand
TATCAGCGGCGAGGAAGCGGCCGATCAGGTGCGGCTGCGCGCGCGGCGGCTGGGGCTGGGCGACGCGCCGGTGCAACTGGCGAGCGCCACGTCGGTCCGCGACATCCTCGCGACGCTGGGGCAGGCGGGCGCGGTGCCCGCTCTGGTCGTCATCGATTCGATCCAGACGATGCACAGTGACGTCGTGGAATCCGCGCCGGGTACGGTCAGCCAGGTCCGCGAGAGCGCACACGAGCTGATCCGCTACGCCAAGGCAGCGGGCGCGGCGCTCATTCTGGTGGGCCATGTCACCAAGGACGGCAGCCTCGCCGGTCCGCGCGTGCTCGAGCATATGGTCGACACGGTGCTGAGCTTCGAAGGCGAGCGGAGCCACCAGTATCGAATCCTCCGCAGCGTCAAGAACCGCTTCGGCGGCACCGACGAGATCGGCGTGTTCGCGATGCAGGAGCAGGGGCTCGCCGAGATCAAGAACCCCAGCGCGCTGTTCCTCACCGACCGGGCCGAGAGCGTGACCGGCGCTACCGTGTTTCCTGCGATGGAGGGCACGCGGCCCGTGCTGGTCGAGATTCAGGCGCTCACCGTCCGGCTGGCGAGCGGGGCGACCCCGCGCCGGGCCGTGGTGGGCTGGGATAGCGGGCGGCTCGCGATGGTGCTGGCGGTGCTGGAGGCGCGCTGCGGCCTCAGCTTCTCCTCCTGTGAGGTCTATCTGAACGTCGCGGGCGGCTACCGGCTTCAGGACCCCGCCGCCGATCTGGCCGTGGCGGCGGCGCTGGTGTCGGCGCTTGCCGAGCGGCCGGTGCCCGGCGACGCCGTGCTGATGGGCGAGATCGCGCTGTCGGGGGAAATACGCCCGGTCGCGCATACCGGCCTCCGGCTGCGCGAGGCGGCCAAGCTGGGCTTCACCCGCGCCTATGGCCCGCGCGGGATCGGCGAGGCGCCGGGCGGGCTGGCGATCAGCGGCTATGGCGCGCTCGGCCCGCTGGTTGACCAGATCCTCGGGCGGGGATAGCGCTGGAGGCATGACCGCCATCGACATCGTCGTACTGCTGCTGATGGGCGGCAATGCCCTGCTCGGCATCCGTCGCGGCTTCACGGCAGAGCTTCTGTCGATGCTGGCGCTGGTGCTCGCTATCGCCGCGGTGCGGCTGTTCCACGCGCCCCTCACCGATCTGCTGACGGTGTTTGTCGGGACCGGCAGCGGCGCGGCGGTGCTGTCGTTCGCGCTGCTCTTCGGCGCCGTCTGGTATGGCGGCAAGATGCTGGCCGGGGCAATCGGCGAGCGTATGCGGTCGTCTGCGGTCGGGCCGGTGGACCGGGTGCTCGGCGGCGGATTCGGCGCGCTCAAGGGGCTGCTGATCGCCACCGTCGTCTTCGTCGGTTTCGCCATCGTTTACGACACGCTCTACGGGTCCGATTCGCCCCGCCCGGACTGGCTGCGCGACTCGCGCACCTTTCCGCTGCTCAACGCCAGCGGGCGCGCGATGAGCGAGTGGCTCGCGGAACGGCGCAGGCAGGGCGGTGTGCTGGGCGGGGAGGAGGGGGAGCCGGCTGAGGAAAGCTCCCCCGAGCCGCTTTAACTTTGCTGCGTCCCATCATACGTTAGCGCCGATGGCGCCGCTCTACACCACCGACATATTGCGCCTCGCGGCTTCGGTCGCGCAGTGGCCCCCGCTCGACGAGGCGCAGGGTGAAGCCGAACGGCGGTCACCGACCTGCGGCAGCAGGGTCAGCGTCGGCGTGCGCGTGGACGAGCACGGGCGCGTCGCGGCGGTCGGGCTGACGGTCAACGCCTGCGCGCTGGGTCAGGCATCGAGCGCGGTCCTGGCGGAGCGGGCGACCGGGCTGGACAGCGCCGCCATCGCCGCCGCACGCGACGCGCTGCGCGCCTATCTCTCCGGGACCGGCGAGTCGCTGCCGGACTGGAAGGGGATGGAGCATCTTTCGCGCGCCCGGCCGCATGCCGCGCGCCATGCCTCGATCCTGCTTCCGTTCGACGCATTGCTCGGCGCGATGGAGGCTGCGCTGGCGGCGCGGACATCATCGGGGGAGCGCGCGCATGGCTGAACCGTCGGCGGGTGTCGACCTGCTGCTTGGCGACGGCGTGGTCATGCTCGCCGCCGCGCTGGCATGCGTGATTCCGTTCCGGCGCCTCGGCCTGGGTGCCGTTCTCGGCTATCTTGTCGCCGGAGCGGCGGTGGGGCCCTATGGCTTCGGACTGGTCGGCGGCGGCGAGAGCATCCTTGCGATCGCGGAAATCGGTATCGTCCTGCTGCTGTTCCTGGTCGGACTCGAACTCCATCCCGCCCGGCTCTGGCGGCTCAAGCACGATATTTTTGGCCTCGGCCTTGTCCAGGTCGTGCTGTGCGGCGTCGCGCTGGCAGCGCTCATTTATGTCGGGACCAGCTTTTCCTTCGGCGCGGCGGTGGCTCTCGGCCTTCCGCTCGCCCTGTCGTCGACGGCGCAGGTGCTGCCGGGGCTGAAGTCGAGCGGGCGGATCAATTCACCCTTCGGCGAGAAGGCATTCTCGATCCTGCTGCTTCAGGATCTGGCGCTGGTGCCTTTGATCACGATCATCGCCAGCCTGTCGCGCAATCCGGCGGATGTCGGCGGCCCGCCGGGCTGGCAGATGGCGCTCTATACCGTGTTGGCCATTCTCGGTCTCGTACTGGCCGGACGCTTCGTGCTGGGGCCGCTGCTGCGGCTGGTCGGGCGCTTCGGCGAGCGCGAACTGTTCGTCGCGGTGGGCCTGTTCACCGTCCTCGCCGCGGCGTCGCTGATGCACGCGCTGGGGCTGTCGGCGGCGCTCGGCGCGTTCGTGGCGGGCGTGATGCTTGCCGATTCACCCTATCGGCACGAGATCGAGTCGGACGTGGAGCCGTTCCGCTCGATCCTGCTCGGCATGTTCTTCGTCGCGGTGGGCATGGTGCTCGACATCGGCGTCATCATCGCCGACCCGCTCCTCATCATCGGCGCGGCGCTGTTGCTCGTCCTTATCAAGACGCTGCTCATTACGGGGATCGCACGGCTGTTCGGCATGGACTTGACCAACGCCTTCGGCCTGGGGCTGCTGCTGAGTCAGGGTGGCGAATTCGGCTTCGTGCTGTTCAGCCAGGCGCGCGACGCGCTGCTCATCGAACCCGAGGCGGCGACGATGTTCAGCGCCATCGTCACCGTGTCGATGATGACGACTCCCTTCCTGCTCGGCCTCGCCCGGCGGTTCGAAATGCTGCGGCCAAAGCGCGACGAGGGGCTCGACGGGCCGGAGGCCGCGCCGCCATCACGCGCGATCATCGTCGGCTATGGCCGGTTCGGCCAGACGGTCGCCCAGTTGCTGATGGGCACCGGCTGCGGCGTGGTGCTGATCGACAAGAAGCCCGCGCAGATCGAACGGTCGAGCACCTTTGACACCAAGGTCTATTATGGCGACGGCACCCGGCTCGACCTGTTGCGCCGGGCGGGGGCCGAAGAAGCCAATGTCATCGCGTTCTGCATGGACGATCCCGGCTTCGGCCCCGAGCAGGTGAGGCCGGTGATCGAGGCGTTTCCGCAGGCGTCGATTTTCGTACGCGCGTTCGACCGGCGCCAGTTGATCGCGCTCCATTCGGAAGAGCTGGCAGGGGTCACGCGGGAGACGTTTGAGTCCGCGATCCGCATGGGGCTGGATGTGCTCGACGCGCTCGGCCTCGCCACCGACCAGATTGTCGATGTGGAGCGCCAGTATCGCGAGAATGATCGCGCCCGGCTCGACCAGCAGATCGCGGAGGGCAACATCTATGCCGCCAAGGATCTGATGTTCCGTCCCGGCCGCACGATGACGCTGGCGGACGATGGTCTGCTGGGCGATCAGGCATGATGGAGGTGCGCCGATGATCCTGTCCGTGCTCGCAGCGCTTTCGGCCGCCCTCGCTATCGCGGCGGGGGCGTTCGGCGCGCACGGTGCCTCAAGCCCGCAGGCGGCGGAGTGGCTTCGCACCGGCGGCATGTACCAGCTCATCCACGCGGTCGCGGTGCTGATGCTGGCGGGTCAGGCGCGCGGGGCGGCGTGGCTGCTGCTGGTCGGCGCGGCGATTTTTGCCGGCACGCTCTACGCCATGGCGATGGGCGGACCCCGCATACTGGGCGCGGTCACGCCGATCGGTGGCACGCTGATGATCGCAGGCTGGCTCTGGGCGGCGTGGGTCTTCGCGCGGGGGTAGCGTCATGCTGAACGCGTTTCAGCATCCATCGTGCAACCCGATGCTTCGGCACGACGGGAGAATGGAACCTGAAACAGGTTCAGGATAACGGTCTTGAGGTGCCGTGGACTTCGATCGGAGACTCAGGCGGCGGCGTTCGCGCGCTCGCCGTCCAGGAAAGCTTCCACCGCCGCCATGTCGACGCTCTTGTCGAGATAGGTCTGCCCGATCCCGCGCGCGAGAAGGAAGGGGACCGACCCGCCCGCCTTCTTCTTGTCGTGGCGCATATGCTCGACCAGCCGCGCGCCCGTCGCCTCGACGCCGGCGCTGGCGAGATCATGCGGCAGTCCCGCCTGCCGCAGGTGATCGGCGACCCGCGCCGCGTCCCGGGCCGGACACAGGCCTTGCGCGGCCGAGAAGCGGAAGGCGAGCGCCATCCCCGCCGCCACCGCCTCGCCATGCAGAAGCCGTGCGGAATAGTCCGTCTCCGCCTCGAGTGCATGGCCGAAGGTGTGACCGAGGTTGAGGAGGGCGCGGCGTCCGCTCGTCTCCCGCTCGTCGTCCGCCACGATCGCGGCTTTCGCAGCGACGCTGACCGCGATGGCGTGCGCGCGCGCGTCGCTCTCTCCGGCCAGCAGGGCGGAACCGTTCGCCTCGCACCAGTCGAAGAAGGCGGGATTGTCGATCAGGCCGTATTTGACGACCTCGGCATAGCCCGCCCGGACCTCGCGCGGTTCCAGCGTGTCAAGCGTGGTGGGGTCGATCAGGACGAACGACGGCTGGTGGAACGCGCCGACCAGATTCTTGCCTGCCCGCGTGTTGATCGCGGTCTTGCCACCGACGCTCGAATCGACCTGCGAGAGCAGCGTCGTCGGGATCTGGATGAACGGGCAGCCGCGCTTCACGATCGCGGCGGCGAAGCCCACCAGGTCGCCGATCACCCCGCCGCCGAGCGCGATCACATGGTCGCTCCGTTCGACCTCGTTCGCCAGCAGCGCGTCCACCAGCCGTTCGAGCTGCGCCCAGCTTTTGGTGGCTTCGCCCGCCGGCAGGGTGACGAGATGCGCAGCATGGCCGGTCTGCTCCAGCGACGCGCGGAGACGCGGCCATTGCGCGCGCGCCACGCTGTCGTCGGTCACGACCGTGAACGGGCGGCCGGTGGCGAAGCGGGCCAGCACCTCGCCCGCCCGGTCGAGCAGGCCGTCGGCGATGGCGATGTCATAGCTTCGTTCGCCGAGGCTGACGGGAATCATCTGCACGTTTCGAGCGCCTTCAGGATAAGATCGACGGTCACGTCGTGGGGCGTTGCGGTGCTGACGACGCGGATCGGGGCCAGCGCATAGACCGGATTGCGCACGGCGGCCAGTTCGGTGATGACCGCACGCGGATCCTTGTTCTTGAGAAGGGGGCGTCCCCCCTTGCGCGAGACCCGGTCGACCAGGACGCCGATATCGGCGTCGAGCCAGATCGCGGTGCCTCGTTCGAGGATCAGCGCCCGCGTCTCGTCGTTCATGAACGCCCCGCCGCCGGTTGCGATGACATGCGGCGGTCCGTCCATCAACCGCTGGATCACCCGCCGTTCGCCGTCCCGGAAATAGGGTTCGCCGAAGCGTTCGAATATCTCCTCGATGCTCATTCCCGCCGCTTCGACGATGGCATCGTCGGCGTCGATGAAGGGCAGGTCGAGGCGCTGCGCCAGCCGCTTTCCGACCGTCGTCTTGCCGGCACCCATCATCCCGACGAGCACGAGCGAGCCTTCGGGCGGCCCTATTCCGTTTTTGCGGTTTCGCTGCATATGGCGCGCGGCTATACAGCCTGCAGCGCCTCAGGCAAAATGCCCGACAGACTAATAAAGGAGGCCCGCCGAAGGGCCGTAGCAACAATGAAAATCCGTCAGCCTTCCTATCCGTCGCACCGCCGCCGCAATCCGCTCGTCCTGCCCGCGATCATTGTCGCCGCACTGGTCGTCGCCCTGTTCGTCTGGGCCTGGGTCGAGGGTGGCGCTCAGCCTGTCGCGCAGGTCGAAAAGGTCATCCCGGCGGAGCGTCTGGGCCATTGATGCGGGCGCGCAGGAGGCTGTGGACGGGAGTCGCGGGCGCGGCGCTGCTCGCGGCGGCGCTGCCCGTGGTGGCGCAGGACGGTCCCGAGTCGCTTCTCCCGCCGGGCTTCGGCGATCCGCTTCCCGCGACGCCGCCGCCCGCCACGCCGCAGGCGCCCGCGCCCGGTGGGCAGGCGGTGCCCGGATCGCCGTCGGGTGGCGGTACGCTGGCGCTTCCCGACGAAGCGCTGCTCCCTCCGCTTGGCAATGACGCCGGCGAAGAGGAGGGGGAGGAAGAGGACCCCGCCAAATATGATCTTCCGCCCACCGCCCGTCGGTCCATTGCTCAGGTCGGTGTGCTGTCGTCGGACAATGGCGGCATCGCGGCCGAATCCTTCGGGCCGGTAAGGGGCCGGTTCCTCGCCGGCCTGATGCGCGGCACGCGCCTGCCGCCCGTGTCGCGCTGGGCGTCTATCGTGACTCGCCGGGTGCTGCTGTCGGAGATGAACACGCCGTCCGACATCAACGGTGCCGACCTGACCGCAGAGCGCGCGGCGCTGCTGCTGCGCATGGGTGAGGCGGACGCGGCGCGCCTGCTGGTGCAGGATGTCGATTCGCTCAACTACACGCCGCGCCTCTACGAAGTCGCGATGGACAGCTATCTCGCGACGGCGGACCCGGCGGGCTTCTGCCATCTGCTGCCCGCCGCCGCCGACACCGTGGACAGCGCGCGCTGGTTCATGGCGCGCGCGATCTGCGCGTCGTTCCAGGTGGAACAGGGGACGGCCAGTTCGCTGCTCAACCAGGCCGCCTATCAGGGCAAGATGCGCGGCATCGACTATCGCCTGACGGAGAAGGTGGTGGCGAGCGGTCCCAACAGCCGCCGCTCGGTGCGAATCGAGTGGGACGGGGTGGGGACGCTCGATCCCTGGCGCTTCGGCCTTGCCACGGCGACCAACGTGGAAATTCCCGACACACTTTATGCGACATCGCCGCTGCCGCTGCGGGCGTGGGAAGCCCGCGCGCCGATGGTACCGCTGGTCCGGCGTATTCCCGCCGTGGCGAGCGCGTCGCGCATGGGGGTGATGTCGGGCGCGGCGCTCGTCGATTTCTACAGCCAGCTCGGCGATACCGATCTGGAGAATCGCGGGCCGGAGGGGCTGTTCTCCGCCTTTCGCCGCGCTTACGGTGCCGACACGATCGGCGGCCGCATTGACGGCATGCGCGATTTCTGGTCGCTGCCGCCAGCCGACGGCTATCCGGCCGGACCCGGCGGCGTGAACTATGCCGCGCTTCCCGCGCTCGCCCGCGCGGCGGCTTCGCTGCCCCCGGCTCAGGATGCGGGCGATGCGGTCCCGTGGCTGATCGCGGCGATGTTCTCCAGCGGCTATGACCGCAACGCGGCGCGCTGGGTCGGTGCGGCCGAATCGCTCGACGGCGAGGCGCGCGAGCGGGCCTGGGCGCTGCTGGCGGTCGGGCTTCCCGGTGACGAGGTCGCGCGCATGGGCGACAGGGTGCAGTCCTTCATCAACAGCGACCGCAGCGACAAGGCGGTCGCCAGCCGCATGCTGGTGGCGGCGCTCGCCGGGCTGGGCCGGATCAGCGCGGACAATGCGCAGGAGCTGGCGGGCCAGCTCGACATGACGCTGTCCGCCAACCGGCGCTGGTCGCAGGCACTGGCGCGCGCGGCGGCGCTGCGCGCCAAGGGCACGGTGATGCTGCTCGCAGCGGCGGGATTGCAGTCGTCGCAATGGTCGGACCTGCCCCCCGGTCATCTCTATGTCATCCTGTCGGCGATGCGGGCGACCGGCCTGGAGGCCGAAGCGCGCATGATCGCCGCCGAAGCCATGACTCGCCTGTAGGCACGGCGGAGGGCGGCGGCATGGGCGTCGCGATCGACCGTTTCCTGACGATGCTGGCGGTCGAGCGGGGCGTGGCGCGCAACACTTTGCTCGCCTATCGTCGCGACCTGGAGGATGCGGAGGCGCGTCTGGGCGACCTTGCACAAGCGGACAGGGCCGATCTGGGAACGCTCGCTGCGCATTGGGCGGACCTCGCCGCGACCAGCGTGGCGCGCAAGGCGTCGGCGCTTCGTGGTTTCTACGCGTTTCTGGAAACCGAAGGGCTTCGGCTCGACAATCCATCTGCCGCTCTCCCGCGTCCGACCCTGCGCCGCCCGCTTCCCCGGACGCTGTCGCATGGCGATGTCGACCGGCTGTTCGCGGCGATAGCCGAGCGGCTGGACCGCACGCCGGTCGCGCCGCTCGACCTCCGGCTCGCCGCGCTCATCGAACTGCTCTACGGTTCGGGACTGCGCGCCAGCGAGCTCGTCTCGCTCCCCCGCAACGCGCTGCGCGGCGACCAGCCCTTTTTGATCCTCAAGGGCAAGGGCGGGCGCGAGCGCCTCGTCCCGATCTCCGACCGCGCGCGCGCCGCCGTCGCGGCGTGGCGGACGCATGTGGATGAAGACCGGCTGTGGCTGTTCCCGTCGGGCAAGAGCCATATCGGTCGCGTCCGCCTGTTCCAGATCGTGCGCGCGCTCGCGGCCGAAAGCGGGCTGGCGGTGGACGCGATCAGCCCGCATGTGCTCCGCCACGCCTTCGCCACGCACCTGCTCGAAGGCGGCGCGGATTTGCGCGCTCTCCAGTCGATGCTGGGCCATGCCGACATCGCCACCACGCAGATTTACACCCATGTCGACGCCGCCCGGCTGGTCGCGCTGGTCAATGCCCGCCACCCTCTGGCCGACCGCGCGATCGACCGGCCGACGAAGCGCTGCGTTGACGGCGGGGACGTGGCGACCTAACCGGCAGCCATGGTCAGTTTCCTCGACTTTGAAAAACCGATCGCCGCCGTCCAGGCGAAGATCACCGAATTGCGCGAAACCGCGCGCGACAGCGCCATCGATATCGACAGCGAGATCGAGAAGCTGCAGGTCCGTTCCGACCGGATGCTCGCCGATCTTTATGCGAAGCTGACGCCGTGGCAGAAGACTCAGGTCGCGCGGCATCCCGACCGACCGCATTTCAAACATTATGTCGCCGGGCTGTTCGACGAGTTCGTGCCGCTGGCAGGCGACCGCGCCTTCGCCGACGATCAGGCGATCCTCGGCGGCTTTGCGCGGCTGAACGGCAAGCGGGTGATGGTGATCGGCCACGAAAAGGGCGACGATACCCAGAGCCGGCTCCGGCACAATTTCGGCATGGGCAAGCCCGAAGGCTATCGCAAGGCGATCCGGCTGATGGCGCTCGCCGACCGGTTCGGGCTGCCGGTTGTTACGCTGGTCGACACGTCGGGGGCCTTTCCCGGCGTCCAGGCTGAGGAGCGCGGGCAGGCCGAGGCGATCGCCCGCTCGACCGAACAATGTCTGGCGCTCGGCGTGCCGATGGTCGCCGCCGTGGTGGGCGAGGGCGGATCAGGCGGCGCCATCGCGCTCGCCGCGGCCAACCGGGTGCTGATGTTCCAGCACGCGATCTACTCGGTGATCTCACCGGAAGGCTGCGCGTCGATCCTGTGGCGAAGCGCCGAGCGGGCAAGCGACGCGGCGGCCGCCATGCAGGTGACGGCGGAATGCCTGCACGAGCTTGGTGTCATCGACCGGATCGTGCCTGAACCCGTGGGCGGTGCCCATCGTCACCCCGCGACCGCCATTGCGGCGCTGAAGGAGGCCCTCGCGGCCGAGCTGGAGAGCCTCGCAACGCTCGACCGCGGTACCCTTCGCCGCCAGCGCGCCGACAAGTTCCTGGCGATGGGCGGCTGAAACTTCCCGTCTGCCCTATGCGTTTGCGATCCATGTGTGAAATGATACGCAGGCGCAATGGAGTGACCATGGGAGGACGTTTGGGGCCGATGACACGCAGCGTTTCGCTTTTCGCTGTCGGCGGGCTGGTGCTTGCCGCCTGTGCCGCGCCTGGGCCCGCCGACAGCCGGTCGGGCAAGCCGATCCAGACGGCCAACAGCATCAGCCAGCAGGACAAGGCGCAGGGTGCCAAGGCGCATCCCCAGTTGTTGCAGGAGTTCGGCGGACTCTACGGCGGGCCGCAAGCGGCCTATGTCGAGGAAGTCGGGCGCAAGATCGCCGTCCAGTCGAGCCTGTCCAATGCGCGCGGCGACTTCACGATCAGCCTGCTCAATTCGCCGGTCAACAACGCCTTCGCGATCCCCGGCGGCTATGTCTATGTGACTCGCCAACTCACCGCGCTGATGAACAGCGAGGCCGAACTGGCCGGCGTGCTGGGACACGAGGTGGGCCACGTCGCGGCACAGCACGGCCAGCGGCGGCAGAAGGCCGCCACGCGCAACAGCATATTGGGAGTCTTGGGCCAGGTGCTGGTGGGCGCGGTCGCGGGCGACTCCGCAGTGGGCGGCCTCCTCCAGCGCGGAATTGGCACGGGCGCGCAGCTCCTCACGCTCCGCTTCTCCCGCACGCAGGAATATGAGGCGGACGATCTCGGCATCCGCTATCTCACCTCGGCGGGCTATGATCCCCGGGCGTTGTCCGACACGCTTGCGTCGCTGGCGCGGCAGAACACGCTCGATGCCCGGCTGAAAGGTACGCAGAGCGCCGTGCCCGAATGGGCGAGCACACATCCCGACCCGGCGTCGCGCGTGCAGCGCGCGCTCAATGTGGCGCGCGACACGCGCTCCACGGCGACGCTGCGCAATGCCGATATGTTCCTGACCCGGATCGACGGCATGCTGTATGGCGAGGACCCGAAGGAAGGCGTCGTAGAGGGGAACAGCTTCATCCATCCCGCCTTTCGCCTGAAGTTCAGCGTGCCGCGCGGCTTCGCGCTGGAGAACGGGACTCAGGCGGTCAGCATTTCGGGATCGGGCGGGCAGGCGCAGTTCACCGGTGCCGGCTATGGCGGAGACCTGTCGGCACATGTGGCGGGCCTGTTCCGCTCGCTCGCGGGCAATGCCAATGCCGGCGTTCCGGAGCCGCGCCGCACCACGGTCAACGGCATCCCCGCCGCCTATGCGACCACGCGCGCTTCGACCCAGAACGGGCAGGCGGTCGATGTGACCATCTTTGCCTATGAGTTCAGCCGTTCGACCGCCTATCATTTCGTGACGATCGCGCCTTCGGGAGCGGGTCTGGGACCGTTCGAGCCGATGGTGACGTCGGTCACCCGGCTCAGCGAAAGCGAGGCGGCGGCGATCAGGCCGCGGCGGCTAAGGGTCGTGACAGTGAAGGCGGGCGATAGCGTCGCGTCGCTGAGCGCCCGCATGGCCTATGGTGACTACCAGCAGGACCGCTTCCTCGTGCTGAACGCGCTCGACGCGAACAGCCGGCTGACACCGGGGCAGAAGGTGAAGATCGTCACCTATTGATCGCGCAACGAAAAAGGCGGCGGGATGACCCGCCGCCTTTCTGCAATTTGGAGCGGTCGATTACTGCTCGAGGTTTTCGCCGACCGAGTTGAAGGTGTTGGTCAGGTTGTCACCCAACGTGCCCATCGCGCTGATCGCCGCGACGGCGATCAGGGCCGCGATCAGGCCGTATTCGATGGCGGTGGCGCCCTTGTTGTCCTTGAAGAACTTGCGGATGGTCTGCATTTCAAAATCTCCCTAACGGCAGCGATACTCGAAACCCGGCCAATGGATGTGATCGAGTAGCGCCGGTGTAAAGCAGTCGCGGTTTCCAAATTCCTAATCCAGACGAGCCGCTGTAAAAAATTGATAGTTAAGCGTTATTAACCTTGTCGGTTACGTTGTTCCACATGTTGTTTGTCTTGGTTGCCACGTTCGAGAACGCCACGATCATGGCAAGAACAATCAGCGCGATGATCAGGCCATATTCCACGGCCGTCGCGCCTTTGACATCGGACTTCAATGAGCTAAGCAGGCGGCGCACGGGATGTACTCCGTAGTGACGGTCGGACCGAACTGTATGGCTGGTCTTGTTAACAAAGGACTTAGAATTGGCTGATCTTCGTTCGCAAGTCCTTGTCGCGGCCGCCGCTTTGATAGACGCGGATGGACGAATCCTCCTGCAACAGCGCCCGGCGGGCAAGGCGATGGCGGGGCTTTGGGAATTTCCCGGCGGCAAGATCGAGGCGGGGGAAACACCCGAGGCTGCGCTGATCCGCGAGCTGGAGGAGGAGCTGGGAATCGCAACGGAGGCTGCGTGTCTCGCGCCCGCCACCTTCGCAACCGGGATGACGGAAGCGGGCGATCCGCTGATCCTCCTCCTCTACGTCTGCCGGAAATGGCGCGGCATGCCGCAAGCCCTTCATGCCGAGGCGTTGCGATGGGAACGCCCTGCGGCGATGTTCGCCCTTCCCATGCCGCCCGCCGACCGGCCGCTGGCGGCGATGCTCGACATACTCGTCTAGCCGATTATCGCGGTCAGCCGATCGGTCCTGCCGGCGGCAGCATCGCGGCGGCGAGTTCATGTTCGAGGCATTCCACCGCCGCCTTGACCTTGGGCAGCAGATGGCGGCGCTGCGGATAGACCGCCCAGATGGTCTCGTCCTGCGCGCGGTAGGCCTGCAGGATCGGCCGGACCATTCCGTGCCGGAGATAGGGCAGGATGTAGAAGTCGGGGAGCTGGCAGATGCCCAGCCCCGAGATGCACGCGTCGATCACCGCCTGACCATTGTTGCAGCGGAAGCGGCCCTGCGGCCTGTGGAGCAATTCCTGACCGCCGGCTGAAAAATGCCAGAGGGGGCTGGTGCCGATGATGCATTCATGCCCGGCCAGTTCCTCGACGCTGGCGGGGGTGCCTGCCCGCGCCAGATAATCGGGTGCCGCGCAGGTGTAGATTGACCGCGACGCGACCGGCGTGGCGATCAGGCGTGCGTCGGCGGGTTTGCCCGTCCGGATTGCAAGGTCATAGCCTTCGGCGATCAGGTCGACGACGCGGTTCGTCAGGTCGATCGTCACGCTGAGCTGGGGATGGTGCATCGCGAACCTGCGGATGATCGGCGCGACGAAGCGCTCGCCCATGGTGATCGAGCAGGTGATCTTCAGCTCGCCCGCCGGTTCGCCGCGCTCCCCGATCAGCGCGATGGCTTCATCGCGTTCCTGCGCGATCCGCTCGCATCGCTCTAACAGCACGCGGCCGGTGTCGGTCAGTCGCACGGTGCGCGTGGTACGATGGAAAAGCTGGGCCTGAACCCGCTTTTCCAGCGCCATGATCGAGCGGCTGACATGCGTGGGCGACATGCCGACCAGCCGCGCCGCGCGGGTGAAGGAACCCGTCGTGGCCACTGCGATGAATTCGTCGAACCCGTCCCAAGACGACATATTATGCCACACCTGCGATAATGTATTTAGCAAAAGCCATATTATCGCACCGGCGGAGCATTGCTATAGTGGTAGCCGAGAATTGCAGATGAGGATCATGCCATGAAGACCCGCGCCGCCGTCGCCTTCGAAGCCAAGAAGCCGCTGGAGATCGTCGAGCTTGACCTGGAAGGGCCAAAGGCGGGCGAGGTGCTGGTCGAGATCATGGC
>CAZHGR010000077.1:0-14210 GCA_964532255.1 uncultured Sphingobium sp. | reverse complement strand
CAGGCTTCACTTACAGCGCTGTCGGCCGCTGACGCGATATACCCTTCGAAACGGACATGGTTGAGAGCAAATTTACCAGTTCATGCGATTGACAAGCATCCCTACAGCGAGAATGCCGGAGCCGTTCGGCAGGATCGCATAACCGGCTGATAAGGAAGACCGAGTAATGGCCAAATCGCGCAAGGCCCTGTTGTTGCGGCTCGCACTCTGCTCCGCGCTGATACCCGGCGCGGCCTTTGCCCAGACCGAAACGCTGCAGGATGTCCTGGCCCGCGCCTATCGCAACAATCCCACGCTGGCGAGCGCGCGTGCCAACCAGCGCGCCACGGCGGAAAATGTCCCGATCCAGAAGGCGGCCGGCCGTCCCGACGCGGGGGTCTCGGCGACCTATACCGAGAATCTCGAGCGGTCGTCGCCGAGCGTTCAGGCGCGGCGGGGTGTCGGTGCCCAGGCCGACATCTTCGTTCCGATCTACAGCGGCGGCGCGGTACGCAACGCGGTCAATGCCGCCGAGCTGCGAGTTACGGCCGGGCAGAACGACCTGCGCGCGACCGAAGCGTCGATCTTCTCGCAGGTCGTCGCGGCCTATATGGATGTCATCCGCGACGGCGCGATCGTCGCGCTCAATGCCCAGAATGTCAGCCTGCTCGAAGTCAATCTGCGCGCCACGTCGGACCGGTTCGAGGGCGGCGACCTGACCCGCACCGACGTTGCCCAGTCGAGCGCGCGCCTCGCGCTCGCGCGCGCGCAGCTCCAGAACGCGGAAGCGCAGCTCATCTTCTCGCGCGAGAATTTCATCGCGCTGGTCGGCTCGCCTCCGGGCGAGCTCGCCGCCCCCGCGCCGCTCAACGGCCTGCCGCTGTCGCCGCAACAGGCGGTCGAGCTCGCGCTGGTCGACAATCCCGACATCATCGCCGCGCAGCGCAGCCGCGAAGCCGCGCGCTACGATGTGCGCGTCGCCAGGGCCGGAGTCGCACCGCGCCTGTCGGCCTTCGCGCGCGGCGATTATCAGAACAGCCTGAATTCCAACCCTTTCACTGGCTCCGCCCTGACGCCATCCGCAAACAGCACCCAGTCCGCCGCCGTCGGCGCGACGATCAGCATTCCCTTGTATCAGGGCGGCCTCCCCGCCGCGCGCGAACGGCAGGCGGCAGCGTTCGAGTCCGCCGCGATCGAACGGTCGATCGAGGTCGAGCGCAGCGTCATCGCGCAGGTCCGCTCCGCCTATGCGAGCTGGCGGGCGTCGCTCTCGACGATCGAGTCCACCCAGACGGCAGTCGAGGCCGCCAATCTCTCGCTGCAAGGCGTCCGCGCCGAAAACTCGGTCGGCACACGCACCATTCTCGACATATTGAACGCCGAGCAGGAAGCACTCAACGCGCGCGTGCAGAATGTCTCGGCGAAGCGCGACGCCTATGTCGCCGCCTTCAGCCTGCTCGCCGCGATGGGCCGTGCCGATGCCGGCGAACTGGGCATCGACCCGTCGTTGCTGCAGGACCCCGATGCCTATTACCGGCGCGTCCGCGGAAAATGGTCCGACTTCGATTTCGCGCCCGCGCCGCAACCGACCACCGGCAGCACGCGCGACACGCCGCCCCAGGATGCGCAGCCGGGTGCAGGGGCAGCCTCGATCCTCCCGACAGGCGCGACGCCGCAGTAACAGCGGCGGCGTCAGCGCGCCCGTTCGCTGAGGCTCCGCTCCCAGGCCAGGGCGTGCTCGACGATCGCGTCAAGGCGCGCGAATCGCGGCTCCCACGGCAGCGTGCGAAGGATGCGACTGTTGTCGGCGATGAGTGCGGGGGGATCGCCCGCGCGGCGGCCTTCGATCACGCGCTCGATCGTCCGGTTGGTCACGCGGTCGACCGCGTCCAGCACTTCGAGCACCGAATAGCCACGATTATAGCCGCAGTTCATGAGGAGATTGTCCGACGGCGCGGTGATGAGCTGTTCTAGTGCCAGCACATGCGCAGCCGCCAGGTCGGACACATGGATATAGTCGCGTATGCCGGTGCCGTCGGCCGTCGGGAAATCGGTCCCGAATATCGCGACATGGCCGCGCTTGCCCAGCGCCGCCTCAACCGCGACCTTAATGAGATGGGTCGCGCCGGCGGTCGACTGCCCGCTGCGCCCCTGGGGGTCGGCACCCGCGACGTTGAAGTAACGCAGGATGCAATGGTTCATCGGATGCGCCGCCGACACGTCGGCCAGCATCGCCTCGGTCATCAGCTTGGACATGCCATAGGGATTGATGGGCCGGGTCGGCATGTCCTCCCGGCACGGAGTCTCGTCGGGAATGCCGTAGGTCGCCGCCGTCGACGAGAAGATGAAGTGCGGCACCCCACACCGGACCGCCGATTCGATCAGAGCACGGCTGGCGACGGTGTTGTTGCGGTAATATTTCAGAGGATCGGAAACGGATTCCGGGACCACCACCGACCCTGCAAAATGCATGACCGCGCCGATTGCGTGCTTGCGCAGAACCTCCTCGACAAAGGGCTGGTCGGCGATATCACCCTGATGGAAAGGCACATCGTCCGGCACGGCCCAGCGAAAGCCGGTGACGAGATTGTCGATCACGACAACCGGCCAGCCGGCGTCGCGAAGCGCGAGCACGGCATGACTTCCGATATAGCCCGCTCCCCCGGTGACCAGAACCCTCCGCTTCACCTTCTATCCTTTCCATGCATCGCGTCGGATGACCGACATCCCGGATGACGCGGGAAGCCGTCCCGCGCAAGCCATCGGTCGCGCCGCGTCAGTGATCGCGAAATGCCCTCGCCGCCTGATCCCTCAGCGGACGCGTCAGATAGGACAGCATCGACCGCTCGCCCGTTTCGATGAAAATCTCGGCGGGTATTCCAGGCTTGAGCACCAGCGCCTTGTACCGGCGCACCTCTGCGGGGTCGATCGACACCCGCACGGGAAAATAGGACTGCAGGCCATCTGGCGTCGTGACTCGGTCGGCCCCGACATAGGTGATCCTGCCGCGCAGTTCGGGCGTGATCGCTCCGCCGATCCCCGACAGGCGAATGCGCGCCGGCTGTGCGGTCTGCACCCGGTCGACATCATTGGGGCTGATCGCGCCCTCCACCACCAGCGGGCTGCGGTCGGGGACGATTTCCAGCAGGATTTCTGCCGGACGAATGACGCCGCCGATGGTCGTCACCGCCATCTTGTCGACCACCCCGTCCACCGGCGCGCGGATCACCGAGCGGTCATGCGCATCGACCGCCGAGACCCGCCGCACCTCCTGCTGGTTGAACTGCGCGTTCACCTGCGTGAGCTGGTTGCCGGCGTCGGTCCGCCGCGTCTGGTCGAGCTGGATGAGCTGCTCTCGCGTTTCGCTGATCCGCGCCTGCGTCGCGGCGATCTGCGCGTTGAGCGAGCCGATCGAACCCGTGAGATCGACCGCCGTCCGTTCGAGCTGGTTGAGCCGGTCGAGTGTCACCAGCTTCTTTTCGTACAGGGTGCGCATGCTGTCGCGCTGTGGTTCCATCAGCGACCGCTGCTGGTTGAGCGAGGCGATTTGCGCGCGATAGCCGGCGATCTGCTGCTCATACTGGCTGACGCGCGCGATGAGTTGCGCGCGCATGCCCGCGCCTTCCGACCGGCGCATCGCGAACATGCGGCGTTCGTCTTCCATCGCCTTGCGCGCCGACGCGTCGGTCCGCCGGGCCAGGGCGGCCGGGAATGTGATCACGGGCGCACCGAGCTGCTCGGCTTCCAGCCGCGCTTTTTGCGCCATCGCCTGATCGACGGTCAGCGCCGCAAGCTCGGCATCGCTGCCCGACACGGTATCGTCGAGCCGGATCAGTATCTGGCCCTTGCGCACATGCTGCCCGTTGCGGACGAGGATGTCGGCGACCGTGCCGCCGAGCGGATGGGCGATCTTCTTGACGTTCGTTTCCACCCCGACCTGCCCCGATCCGATGATCGCGCCGCCGATCGGGACGAGCGCACTTGCCGATCCGATGCCCAGCACGAGCACCGCCGACAGCAGGCCCACCTGGCGGACGCCCCGGCCAATGCGCGTGTCCGGATCATCGCTGCTGCTGCCTTGCGGCTCGCCGGACGGCGCGAAGCGGGACTGAAGGAGCGCGAGTGCGTTGCCCATCTCAGCGCCCCCCCATCGCGGCGCGTGGCTCATCATTGGCGGCCGTGCTCCGGTCGCCGAGCGTCTGCGGCGGGTTGCGAAGCACGCGCTGGAGCACTTCGCCGCGTGCGCCGAAATCGACCACGCGGCCGCCCCGCATGAACATCACCATGTTCACGTTCGACAGGGCAGAAGGTCGGTGCGCGATGACGATGACGATGCCGCCGCGTTCGCGGACCGCTGCGATGGCATTGCTCAGCGCCTCGTCGCCTTCGGCATCGAGGTTGGAATTGGGCTCGTCGAGGACCACGAGGAACGGGTCGCCGTAAAGCGCGCGGGCAAGGCCGATCCGCTGCTGCTGGCCGGCGGAGAGGTTGCGGCCTTCAAAGCCGACCTGGGTTTCATAGCCGTTGGGAAGCGCGAGGATCATGTCGTGGACACCGGCAAGCTGCGCCGCCCTGACAACCGCCTCCGACGTCATATCCGGATCGAACCGCGCGATGTTGGCGGCGACCGTCGCGTCCATGAGTTCCACCGCCTGCGGTAGATAGCCCATGTACCGGCCCAGAAGGTCGGGCGCATATTGGTCGAGCGCCGCGCCGTCGAGCCTGACGCTGCCGCGCAGCGGGGGCCACACCCCGAGCAGCGCACGCCCAAGCGAGGACTTGCCGGCAGCGCTCGGCCCGACGATGGCGAGCGCGTCTCCGGCGTCCAGCCGGAAGTCCGCGCCTTCCACGGTGATAGTCGACGATCCGGGAGGCAGGACGTAAAGCTGCTCCACCTCCAGCGACCGCGCAGGCGCGGGGAGCACGGTCTGTACCTCCTGCGCGGGCGGTACCGACGAGAGCAGCTCGCAGATCCGCCGCCATCCGAGTCGCGCCGACGCCAGCGAGCGCCACTGTGCGATGGCCTGATCGACAGGTGCCAGCGCCCGCGCCGACAGGATCGACGAGGCGAAGATCACGCCGCCCGTCGCCTCGCCCCGGATGACCAGCAACGCACCGACCGTCAGGATCACGGACTGAAGGAGCATGCGGCCCATGCGGCTGGTCACGCCCAGCACGGCGACCGACCGCGCCATATCCTGCTGCGCGACCAGATAGGTCTGATTGGCCGCCTGCCAGCGCGCCAGCATGCGGCTGCGCATGCCCAGCGCCGAAAGCGTCTCGATGTGCCTGAGGCTGGCCTCGCTCAGTACGCTGCGGCTGGCCGATGCCTGATTGGCCTTGAGGGTCGGCTGTTCGACGACGCGGTTTGCGACGACGGTCAGCGCCACCAGCGCCGCGCCGCCGATCAATGCCGTGACACCGATCCACACATGGATCAGCATCAATATGCCGATGAAGAAGATGATCCAGGGCAGGTCGATCAACGTCGCCGGACCGCCGCCCGCCAGCCAGCTTCGCACATATTCGAGATCGCGCATCTGGTTCTGGCCGTCGGCGGTGGACTTGCCCTTGATCAGGGTCATGTCCGCGACCGCGCGCTGGACTCGCGGGAACAGCGTCCTGTCGAGCGATGCCGCGATATTGCTGAGCATGGCTGAACGCAGATTTTCGAACGCACCCTGAAAGACGAACACGATCACGAGCATGATCAGCAGGCCGAACAGCGATGCGGTGCTGTGGCTCGGCAGGACCGAGTCATACACCATCATCATGTAGATCGATCCACCGAGGACAAGCACGTTCAGCACGGCGCTCGCAGCGATGATCGCCACTGCCGCCTTCCGGTACTGGCGCAGCGCGCACCGCACCTCGTCAGGGATACGCACCGCGTCCGCCCTTGCCATCACAGCCACCTTTTCGACCAGATTTCGGCGACCTGACGGTCCGACCGATCATGATCCGTGGATAGGCAAAAATGCTTACGAAGCGGTGAAATGGATAATGGCGCGGTGACTCGAAAGCGCCTTTTGCGGCGAACCGTTGACGCGGCGCCCGGCCTATTTGCGGGCTATGATGAACGCATAGGCTGCGTACCACGTCCAGTCGTTCTTTGCCGCCAAAGCCGACAGCCCGTTCTCGATCGATCGGACGACCGGCACGGGATCATAATAGAAATGGCCATAAAACTCGCGGACGCGGACGTCGCTATAGCCGATGTCGGTCAGCAGCCGTCGCATGCGCGGCCCTGCGAAGCAGGCGGAGTAAGGCGCGGGGAATTTGGGTGCCAGTTGCCGGTCGCGCGGCCGGATGGTGTCGATCAGCGCCTGGCCGAGACGCTCCGGGATCAGCCGGTTGATGACGAACGGCGAGGCATAAAGCGTCGGGATCAGGTGGAATGCCACCCCGCCCGGCTTCAGCACCTTGAAGACGTTGCGGTGCATCGCGAAACCGTCGGGCACATGCTCTGCGAGGAATTTGGAGAAGACCACGTCATAGCGCCCGCTGAACGCCGACGCATCGCCCGACACGTTGAAGCAGGCCTTCTGATATTGCGGCGGAGCCATCGCCAGTTCGGCCTCGCTGATATCGTTGACCGTATAGCTGTGGATGCACGAGGGCAGTTCGCCGATCTCGAACGAGGGCCAGCGCCCGCCGCCCAGTTCGAGAACGTCGGGGCTTTCATATTCGGCGATCAGGGACTTCAGGACGCCGGGATATTCCTCGAAAGCGGCGGTATAGCGTTTGTCGGCGTCGATCTTCATGAGTCCCCCACAACGCGACACACGCCGCCTTGACGAGCGCATGAACGAGCCATCGCGTACCACCAAAAAGGCACGTTGTCGCCGGGCTATAATTTGCAGGATTTAACTATTGGCTATTCACGCCGACAGGGACGCCGCGTGCTATCGACCCGACGGACCGGCGGCAGGCGAACTGGCACCGCCCGTGCAAGGGTAGGTCTGCTTGAGCGCGACAACCACGACCGACGCGGCCTGGCCGGTGCGCGCCGATGGATAGGCGCTGAGATAGCCCATCACCGCCTGGCGCAGGTCGCCTTGATGGAGGACGCCCGGCTCGCAGAACTCCCGCTGGCCGAGCCAGATTTCATAAGCGCGCATCGTGTCGCGCACGGCGGCTATGTAGGAAAAGCAATAGGATATGCTCGCGCTCGCACTGTCCTTGCACCGCGTCAGCAAGTCGCCCGCAGTGAGATAACCGATGGACGAGACCGACGCCCTGGGCGGCGCGACAGGCTCGGCAGCGGACTCCCCCGCCTGCGCGAATGCGGTGGAGGCAGCACTCGCCGAAAGCCCCGCCCCGATCAGCAACGTCAGGGCGCGCAAGCCCGGTCTGCGGAACTGCATCTTGTCCTGTCGTCCTCAGTCACGCGACCCGACCTGCGCCGAGAAGGCCGGCGTCGGTTCCTCGGGCTGGTCGAAAGGCTGGTCGCACTCTTCATCTTCATCGACCGGAGGGGTTTCGTCCGGCTGGGTCGAAATGATCTCGCGCTTGGTGCCTTCGAGATACAGGGCCGTCAACACCCCCGTGCGATAGGCACCCGTGTCGATCCCGACCCGGTTCTCGCGAAGCTCGACCTCGGCGACGACGCTATGGCCGTGAACGACCATCAGGGGATGGATGCTGTCATCCTCCAGAAACTCGTCCCTGATCCACAGCAGGTCCGCCGTCGTCTGGCGCTTGATCGGCACGCCGGGGCGGATGCCGGCATGGCAGAAGAGATAGTCGCCCGACTGTGCGGTTACCGGCAAAGCCCGCAGCCAGTCGACCATCTCGCGCGGGACTGCGCGGCGCAGTTCCTCGATCTTGTCCGTCACGTCCTCCGTCCCCTTGTCGGGCGGCGTGATGCCGAAGCTGCGCAGCGTATCCCGGCCGCCCACGCGCATCCACGCACGGAACATGGCAGGCTCCCCATCAAGGGCGCGCAGCATCAACTGCTCATGATTGCCCTTGAGCGCGATAACGAAGTCCGATTTCTGCTGGGCGTCGTACACCAGTCGCAGCACGTCGGCCGATTGCGGGCCCCGGTCGATCAGGTCACCGAGCAGAACGATGTGCATTTCCCTGATGTCGGGCAACGCCTTGAAATGCGTTTCAATCAGTCCGAGAAGCTCGCGAAGGCGATCATAGCGTCCATGCACGTCGCCGATTGCGTAAATCCGGCTGCCGCTCTTTGTGGAGGGAGCCCCTCTCCGGCGCGCCGACGAAAAACCCCAAGCCAAACCTACAAACCCCTTTCACTGCACCGATCCGCGCCGATCACTATGACCGACATTGGCCACCTGTGGATTAACGTACCATGATTTTCTGTGACGCACTGCAATAAAGCGCGACCGGACCTCTGGTAACAGCCTGAATCACGCCTCGCAGCAAAATGTTGATAAGAAAGTCATATGTCTGCTGTACGGCGAGTGGCGCTTTGAGCAGGAATGCGGCCGGGAGGGCCGGGCTGGTGGAAGGACAACAAAGCCCAGTGTCGGTAAGCACGGGAGCGCGTCGGATCGACGGGCTGCAACTCGGCCGCGCCGTGGCCGTGACGCTGGTCGCGGTGGCGCACGGTGTCGCGCATCGCTACGGTCACGCGCCGGGGCCTTTCAGAATGGCCGGCCTTTACGGCGTGATCCTGTTCTTTGTGATCAGCGGCTTCATCATGACCTACACGACCGGAACGGGTCGATTCGATCCGCGCCAGTTTCTCGACCGGCGAATCCGGCGAGTCATCCCGATCTATTATGTCACCAATGCCGTTCTGCTCGCCGTCGTGCTGCTTGCCCCCTCGCTCTTTGCGCGCACCACGTTCGAGCCCACCCATTTCCTGAAATCGCTGCTGTTCATCCCGGCCTACGATCCTTCCGGCTCCGGTGAGATCTGGCCCTTCTTCAAGCTCGGCTGGACCCTGAACTACGAGATGTTCTTCTACGCAGTGTTCGCCGCTCTGTTCGCATTCACCCTGCTGGTACGGCTCTCCATACTGACCGTGCTGTTCGTGGGACTGGTGCTGGTCGGGGCAAGCGCCGACATCTCGTCTGCCATCCCCCGCTTCTACACACAGGCGATCATCCTCCCCTTCGTCGCTGGCGCGTGGCTCGGGGCGTTCGACCTCAGAGGACGGACCAGCTTGCCGCCAGTGGTCGCCTGGGGTCTGCTGGTCGCAAGCTCCATCGTGGTCGGCATCTTAGCCATGGGCCATGGCGGCAGTCCCGAGGCGGTGCCGGTCCAGCTTTCCCTGACGCTGTGCTGTGCTGTCCAGATCGCGGCCGTCGTATCGCTGGTCGACGGCGGGAACCGCCGCCTTCCCGCCTTTGTCCTGCTGCTGGGCGACGCAAGCTACTCCATCTATCTCACCCACATGTATGCGGTGGGCGCGGTGACTGCGGTCGCACGGCGGCTACCTGACTATATGCTATATCCCTCTATGGCGGCAGCAGGGGCAGCCGGAATCCTTTCCGGCATCATCGTGTACCTGCTGGTGGAGCGGCCGATGAACCGGGCTATCCGGAATGGTGCCCGTCCCAAACGCACGTCACCCCCGCGCATCGTGCCGGCCGCGCCGACACCCGATCGGTCCTGAACGGCCAGCAGCACGCAACAGTCGCAGCACGGGGCAGCCCTCTCAACGCGCGCCGTCTGACGGTCCGCGTCCCACTTCGTGTCACCTGTCACCGCGCTGTGAACTGGATCACAGCGACCGTTCCATGTTCCGCTATTGTGGCGCTTCACAACCCGCCACATAGCAACAGCTTTCATGGAAAACATCTATTAAGCAATACTCATTGCCTAACACTCCGGGCAGATGGTACAATATAATCTACTATCATCAACAAAATATCATGTAATGTAGCAACAGCATGCCATTCGTCGTTAGGCATATATCCTCTGTGCGTTAATGATTTTTCTCCTGTGAGTTTTCTCGATATTTCTCTTCGATCTACGGCTATTTCATTGATATTAATTTTGATTACCTTTGCGGACAACAACGGAACTGCGGCACCATTTTTTATCTTGTACGCACCCGCAGCAAGAGCTATGTGGCGACGGATTAACTGGTCGAGGGCTTGGGCGTGATTGTTCGGTTGATACTATCAGCATTTTCCGCATTCCTGCTGGCGGCCTGCGCATCGGGCGGCGGCGGGATCGCTCCGATCACCGCGGCGACCGGGGGAGAGCGCTACGCGTCGCAAGCGCCGGGCGTGATCGAGAATTACAAGCTCGGCGTCGGCGACAAGGTCCGGATCACCATTTTCAACGAGCCGACCTTGTCCGGAGAGTTCACGGTCAGCGCGGGCGGCGATCTTTCGGTCCCGCTGGTCGGCGACATCCGTGCGCTGGACAAGACGCCGCAGGAAATCGCGGCCGATCTTCAGACGAAGCTGGGTCAGGGCTATCTGCGCGACCCCAAGATCAGCGCCGAAGTCGCGACCTACCGGCCCTACTTCATCCTGGGTGAAGTCAAGGCGCCTGGCCAATATCCCTATGTCAACGGACTGACCATTCTCAACGCCGTGGCGACGGCCGAGGGCTACACGCCGCGTGCGCAGAAATCGACGGTGTTCATCCGCGAGGCGGGTTCGTCGGTCGAGCGCGCCTACGAAGTGTCACCGAATCTGCGCGTGCTGCCCGGCGACACCGTCAGGATCGGCGAACGCTACTTTTAATTGATGGCAGGGCGGCACCGTGCCGCCCGCTCATTCAGGACTTGAGCGATGATGAAGCGATCATTGTCTATTCTGGGCATTCTGGCGGCCTTGAGCGTAAGCGTTCATGCCGGCTGGGCGCAGTCCTCCTCGACACCCGAGGGGAGCACTCCGGCACCGCAGACATGTGCGGTCGGCGGGAGTGTGGCCGCCGAAATCGCGTCCATGGCGCCCACGACCACGGTCGAGGACTTCGAGGCGGCGATCCTGTTCACCGTCAGCCAGGCCGCTTGCTCGACCGACGAGGCGGTCTCTCAGTTGCAGGGCGTTGCGGCAAGCCCCGCGACACCCAGGAACGCCGTCAGCGCCATCGGGAACATCATTGCCACGTTGCGTCAGGGGCTGCAGCGCGGTACCGGCGCGATCGGAACCGGCGGCTCGTTCGCGTCGGGTTTTTCGTTGCCTATCGTTGACATCGGCGGTGGCGGGTCGAATTACTCGCAGTAACCGAGGAGCAGTCGGCGGGGCGGCTGCGGTCCGCCATATCGATCGACGCGATCAGGAGGACTAGGGGGTCAATGGTTTACACACGCTTGGGCACGACAGTGGCCGCCATCGCGCTCGCAGCAGGCTCGCCGGGCGCGTTCGCGCAGAGCGAGGGAACGCTGCTCAGCGTTTCCATCCCCTTCGGCTTCAACAAGGGCCGGAACATCAGTGTCGTGGAACGCGCCCGGCCGGATTTTGATCCCATCGGATTGCGCGTGGGATCGTTCGAAGTGTTTCCGGCGCTCGAAGCCGGCGCGGCCTACACGACCAACGTGGCGCTGAGCGCCAACGAAAAGAGCGATGTGGGCATTCTGGTCAATCCGCGGGTCAGCGCCCGGTCCGACTGGTCGCGTCACCAGGTGCAGTTCCGGGCAGGCGGAGAGTTCGAGCGCTATCTCGATACGCCGATCCGCAACCAGAACGGCTGGTATGCGCAGTCGTTGGGCCGGCTCGACGTGTCCGACGGTTTGTCCCTGACGGGCGAGGCGCAGACCGCGAACCTTTACGAGACTCCGTTCTCGAGCGAACTCGACCCCAATCTGGGGGTCCTGTCCTCCTATCAGCGCACCTATTTCGCCGCCCGCGGCGAATATCAGAGCGGACAGAGCCGGTTCTCGCTGGCGGTGGATGATACTCTCTTCAACTTCGATTCGATCGACGTCGCGGGAGCGCCGGACATCGACCAGAGCGACCGCGACCGCAACATCGTGCGAATCACGGGCCAGGCGGAATATGCATTCACGCCCAGCGCGGCTGTGTTCGGCCGGGTCGGTTACGAGGACACGAATTACGACCTCGCGCTCCTCCGCAATGGCCAGCCCAATCGCGACTCCCATGCATGGCGCGCCATCGCCGGCATGAACCTCGATCTTGCCGGATTGCTACGCGGGCAGCTTGGCGTCGGCTATGTCGTCAGGGACTATAGCGCTGCCGGCTACAGGACATTCCGCGGCTTCTCCGTCGAAACCCGCGTCGAATATTTCCCGAGCGAGCTGACGACCTTCACGCTCGAACTCGCGCGGAACCTTCAGGACGCCTCGACCAGCGGCATTCTCGCCTATTATGACAACCGCGCCGCGCTCAGTGTCGATCACGAGTTGCTTCGCAACCTGATCCTTCGCGGCGGCGTGGAGTTCGCGAAGCAGGATTTCATCGACAGCAACATCAGCAATGATGTGTATCGCGTGTCGGGCGGCGCGCGCTATTTCGTCTCGCCGTTGATCGAATTGCAAGGCACGGCCCGCTATACGACCCGCGACAGAGGCGGGGCGACCCTGGGCAACGACTTTGACGAGTTCCGCTTCCTTCTGTCCGTGATCATCCATCCCTGACATCCACCGGCTTCGACCCGTCAGCATAGGAACACAGCTTTTATGGAGATTTCTCGCGAGTCCGAGGGTTATGAGGGGCGCTTGTCCGACCTCGTTCAAGCGGTCATGGGCACGCTCCGGCGGCGGTGGCTGACGCTGGTGGTCGTTTCGGCGGCGATTTTCGCGCTCGGCGTGGTCGCGGTCTTCATGATGACCCCGAAATATCAAGCGACTGCGCTGGTTCGACTCGACCCTACGCGTAACCCGCTCGACAAGACCGCGCAGGTGGTCACGCTGTCGCCCGAAGCTGTCGAGACCGAGGTCGCGGTCATCAACTCCGCCGACATCGCCCGGTCGATCGCCAAGGAGTTCCAGCTCGACCAGGATCCGGAATTCAACGACGGGCTGAACGATCCGGCCAATCCGCTGACGCCCGACGAGAAAATGAATGTCATCATCGGCCGGATGCTCGACAGCCTGTCGGTCAGCCGCGACAAGCTGACCTATATCATCGGCATCCAGTTCACCTCCGTCGACGCGCAGAAGTCAGCCAAGATCGCAAACGCCTTCGCCGACGCCTATCTGCGCACCAAGATCGGGAGCAGCGTCGGCACCGCCACCAAGCAGGCCGAATTCTTCCAGCAGCGCCTGGATGAAATGGCGCGCGAAGTCCGCGAAGCCGACGCCAAGCTGGCGCAGTTTCGCGCCGCCAACGGGCTCATCGGTTCATCGGCGGGCTCGACCTTCGGCACGCTGACCGATCAGCAGATCGGCCCGCTCTCATCGCAACTTGCGACCGCGCAGTCCGAAGCCGCCGCCGCGCGCGCCGATCTGGCCGCAGCGGAACAGCAGATCGCGCGCGGCGGGCTCGACTCGGTCGCGCAGGTACGCAGTTCGCAGGTCGTCGCCGACCTGCGCCGCCAGCGTGCGGAGATCCTGCGGACCATCGGACAGGTCGAAGCGCGCTACGGTCCGCTTCACCCGGAAAGCATCTCCGCCCACGATCAGCTCAAGGCAATCGACCAGCAGATCACCGATGAAGCGAACCGCGTGGTGAGTTCGCTGCGTGCAGCCGCCAACTCCGCCAGCGCCCGCGCCGGCAGCCTGGCCGGGTCGATGCAGAACCTCGAGGGCCAGCGCGTGCAGCAAAGCCGTGCGTCGGTCATAGCCGACAGCCTGGAGCGCGAGGCGACCTCCAAGCGCGAGTCCTACAACAAGCTGTCGCAAATGTCGCTGGAGGCCAATCAGGCGACCCGCAACTCGATTGCGCAGGCCGTGATCGTCGATCGCGCCCACCCGCCCGTCATCCCGACCGCACCCAACAAGCCGCTGCTGATCGCCCTCGCCTTCGTGCTGGCGGTCTCGGTCGGTACCGGCACCATCGCCGTTCAGGAAATGCTGGTGTCGGGCATGCGCTCGATCGAGGATGTCGAAAGCACACTCGGTATCCCCGTCCTGGCGGCGGTGCCGAAGGTGCCGAAGGCGGTGCGCCCGGCGGATCTGCTGCTGGAACGCCCGACGTCGCTGTTCGCCGAATCGCTGCGCATCGCACGCGCGTCGATCCTGGGTGTCCGGACGAAAAGGCCGCCGCAGATCATCGCGATCACGTCGGCGCTGCCCAGCGAGGGCAAGACCACGACCGCGCTGGCATTCGCCCGCACGCTTGCGATGAACAACGCCAAGACCCTGCTCCTCGAGTGCGACGTCCGACGCGCGGCCA
>CAZHGR010000076.1:0-14315 GCA_964532255.1 uncultured Sphingobium sp. | reverse complement strand
TCAGATGATCGCGGTCGACGATGTCCGCCATGACGCGCGACAGCGACTTGCCGATGTCGATGGCTGGAAAAATGCCCTGCTCGGCGAGCGAGCGCGACAGGATGATATGTCCGTCGACGATGGCGCGCGCGGTATCGACGATGGGATCGTCGGTGTCGTCGCCATCGGCAAGCACGGTGTAGAGCGCGGTGATCGACCCGCCCGACACGCTGTCCACGCCCGCCCGCTCGACGAGGCGCGGGATCAGCGACAGCGCCGAGGGCGGATAGCCTTTCATCGCGGGCGGCTCGCCCAGCGACAGGCCGATTTCGCGCTGGGCATGGGCGCAGCGCGTCAGGCTGTCGATCAGCAGCAGCACCTGCTTGCCCTGCGCGCGGAAATATTCGGCGATGGCAGTGGCGCGCGCGGCGGCGCGCAGGCGAAGCACCGGCGGATGGTCGGCGGGCACCGCGACGACGACGCTCTTCTGCCGCATCTTGCCCGCCAGCTTGGTTTCGAGGAAATCGCTGACCTCGCGCCCGCGCTCGCCGATCAGGCCGGCGACGACGATGTCCGCCTCCGACCCCGCGATCATCTGGCCCATCAGCACCGACTTGCCGACGCCCGACCCCGCCATGATGGCGATCCGCTGCCCGCGTCCGGCGGTCAGCAGCGCGTTGACCGCGCGCACCCCCAGGTCGAAGCGTTCGAGAACGCGTCCCCGGTCGAGGACATTGCCCTTCATGCCGGCGAGCGGCCAAAGGGCGTTGGCGTCGACGATCGGCCCCTTGCGGTCGAGCGGCTGGCCCATTGCATCGACGACTCGGCCGATCAGCCCCTCGCCGACCTGGACCATGTTCGCGGCGCGATCGGGTTCGACCCTGGCCCCGTTTTCGAGCGGCGCGTCTTCCACCAGCGGCACCAGCACCGCGCGGGTTCCACGAAAGCCGACGACCTCCGCACGCACGTCGCGACCGTCGGCAGCGCGTATGCGCGCCCCGGTGCCGATCGGCTGCGAAAAGCCGGTGACCTGCAGCATGCCGGCGTCATGGCCGACCAGCCGGCCGACATGGCGCGGCTGGATGTTGGTCACCGCAAAATGGTCGAGCAGGCGGCTCGCGCGCCGCGCATGGGCACCGATCATCGCGTGCCCTCCATATCGTCCATCAGCGCGCGCAGCCGGTCGAGCCGCACATCCGGACCGTCCTCGATCCAGCCCTCCCCCGTTTGCAACCGTACCGATCCGCGCGACAGCGCCGGATTGGGGCTGAGCGCCACGGCGACGCCCTCGGCCTCGACCAGCGGCAGGTCGTCGGGATGAACCTCCAGCACCGCCTTGCCGTCATCGGGGTCGATGCACGCCGCGATGGCAGTGCAGCGCTCGGCCAGCAGCGCCTCGTCGACCGGCACCTCGCCAATGATCTGGGTGACGAGGCGAATCACCGCCTCGCTCAAAAGCTGTGCCAGCGCACCCTCGCCGGCATGCGCAACCTCCGCGATCGACGAGGCGAGCATGCGCCGCGCCACATCGTCTGCGGCGATGCTTTCGCGCGCGGTTCGCTCGCCTTCGTGAAATCCGGCCATGAACGCTTCGCGCGTGGCCTGTTCGACGGGATCGGTTTCCGGCTCCTGTTCGGGAATCAACCGGTCGGGCGTGGACGATGCGGCGGCGGTCCAGCCGAGGCCCGCGCCTTCATGGCCGAATCGCGTGCGGAATCCGCCGCGTGGACCGATGCTGCCAAACTCGCCCCAGGCGGTGATCGGCGTCGCGTCGGCGGGGTCGGCAGGGCGCCAGAGACTAGACAAAGTCGTCGCCCCTTCCGCCGAGCTGGATGGTCCCCTGTTCGGCGAGCTTGCGGGCGGCCGCGATGATTCCCTTCTGCGCCTCGACCACTTCGGCCAGGCGCATCGGGCCGCGTTCCTCCATCTCGTCCGCGATCGACTGCGCAGCGCGGCTCGACATGCAGCCCAGTATCTTGGACTTCAGGCCGTCGTTCGCGCCCTTCAGCGCAACGACGAGCTGGTCGTTGTCGATGGTCCGCATCAGCGTGCCGAGATCCTTGTCGCTGAGGTCCATGAGGTTGTCGAAGACGAACATCTCGTCCTCGATCGACTGCGCGACCATCTTGTCGCGCTTGGTCAGCGCCTTGATGATCCGCTGTTCGTGATCCTTGCGGATGTTGTTCATGATCGCGGCCGCCTCGGTCGTGCCGCCGCGCTGGGTGGTTGAACCGCCCGACCGCGCGCCGCCGCCGCTGGTCTGGAAAAGCTGCTCCAGATCGTCGAGCGCCTCGGCACTGACCGGGCCGAGAGTCGCGACGCGGTAGACGACCTCGTCCTGCTTCTCGGTCGGCAGCAATTGCAGCACCGCCGCTGCGCGTTCGGGGTCGAGATGGGCGAGCGTGATCGCCATGATCTGCGCATGCTCGGTCTCGATGGCCCCCGCGATCTCCTTGGGTTCCATCCATTTCAGCATGGCGAGCTTGGGGCTTTGTGTGGGCGGTGTGATCCGCGCAAGCATGGTGTTGGCGCGCTCCGGCCCCAGCGCCTTGGTCATCGCACCGCGGATATGCTTGGCCGCGCCATAGCCGATCGTGGTGCGGCCCTTGGCCCTGTCGACGAACTGGTCGAGCGCCTGGTTCACTTCCTGAACCTCGACATCGACGACCTCGTACATCGCGTAGCCGAGCTGGCGCACTTCCTCCGGCTCGAGGCGCGAGAGGATCTGCGCGGCCTCATCCTCGTCGAACAGCATGAGGAGGACGGCGGCGGCGGCGCTGCCGCTCATCTTGGGCGAGGGGGCTTCGGCCATGTCACTCATCGGCGGGGGCCTCCTGGCGGAGCAGGTCGCGCACGACGAGCGCGGCTCGGTCGGGGTCCTGCTTGACGAAATCGCGGATCAGCGCGGCGCGGGCGGTATAGTCATGTTCGGCGGTAATCATGTCGAGCGTCACAGGCTGGCCGGGTTCGGGCTTCTGCGCCTCCACTACGGCGGCCTGCATCTGCTTGCCGATGGCCTGCTTCTCCTCCGCCTCGCGGGCGACGGACTCGGCGCGCGCGGCGGACCAGCGCTTCATCATCGGGCGGCCGATCCCCAGCAGCAGCACCAGTGTCACCAGCAGCGCGGAGACATTGCGCACCGCCATCGCCACCCAGCTCTGCTCGTACCAGGGCGTGACGCTTTCCTCGACCTTGGCGAACTCGCGCGAGGACAGGGTGACCACGTCGCCGCGCGCCTGATCGAACCCGACCGCACCCTTCACCAGCGCTTCGAGCGCGGCGATCTCTTCCTTGCTGCGCGGCTTGCCGTCGGCCCCATAGGGCAGCGCGACCGCGACCGACAGCCGCTTGAGCGTGCCCACCGCTTCGCGGGTAACCGACACTTCGCGGCCCAGTTCGAACGAACGGTTGAAGGTTTCGGCGGTCTTGTAGGGCGGCAGCGGCGGCACGGCGGGCTGGCCCTCGGCCGTTCCGGCGGCGGCCTGCTGCGCGGCGTCGCCGGCGGGGGGCGGCGGTGCGCCGGGCTCGGCAGGATTGGGTGGCGGAGCGGCGGCAATCGCGCCGGGCACGCCACCGGCCTGTGCGCCGCCTTCGATGTCGGCATTCCATGTGCCGGTTTCGGCGCGCAGCCGCGCTTCGTCGGCCGGATAGACCTCGCGCGTTGCCTGCCGCTCGTCGAAACGGAGTTCGGCATTGACCTCGGTCGAGAAGTTGCCCGCGCCGATGATGGGGGTGAGCAGCGCGGTGACCGCCTGGCGGTAGCGCTCCTCCATCTTCATCTGCATTTCGAGCTGGCGATTGGTGGCGCTGTCGGACATGCCGTCACCGCTCAGCAGCCGCCCGTTCTGGTCGACCACCGACACCGTGTCGGGCGTCATGTTCGGCACCGAGGAGGCAACGAGGTGGACGATCGCATCGACCTGCTGCTGGCTGAGCGAGCGCCCGCCCGCGAGCTGCAGCATCACCGACGCCGTCGGCTTGATCTGTTCGCGAAGGAAGATGCTGGGCGGTTCCACTGCCAGATGGACGCGCGCCTTGGTCACGGCATCGATCTGCTCGATGGTGCGGGCGAGATCCATCTCGCGCGCGGTCCGCAGCTTCTCGCCCTCGACCGCGCGGCTGGCACCCATCGGCATGGTGTCGATCATCGTCGTGCCGTCGGGCGCGCTCTTGGGCAGGCCCTCCGCCGCGAGCTTCAGCTTGGCGTTGAAATAGGCGTCCTCGGACACCGTGACTGCGCCGGTCGACGGGTCGAAGGCGTAGGGAATGGCGTTCTTGTCGAGCACCTCGACGATCGCCGCCTGATCGGCCTCGGGCAGGCCGCGGAACAGGTCGCGCTGCGGCGGCTCGCGAAGCGCCAGCCAGGCGAGGCCCGACAGCGCGGTGACGCCGACCAGGCCGATCATCGGCAGCGCGCGCTGGACGGCGGGCTGCCTGACGAAGCCGGTCATGCGGAGGCGCATGGCGTCGACGGGGGACTGTCCCCCGGCACCCGATCCTGCGGAGACCATCGATCGTCCCGCGTCGGCGGTGGCAAGTGCGGTATCACTCATCTGTCAGCCACCCTCAAACCGGCATGCTCATGATGTCCTTGTAGGCGGACAACAGCTTGTTACGGACCTGCAAGGTCGTCTCGAACCCGATCGACGCCTGCTGCCGGGCGAGCATCACGGCTGCGATGTCGGTGGTCTCGCCACGCTCGAACGCGGCCGAAGCCGCGCTCGACTGCGACTGCATCTCGCTGACCTGCTCGAGCGCGCCCTTGATCGCCTTGCCGAAGTCGGCACCGCCCGCGCTGGTCGCGCCACCGGCACCGCCCGCCTGCCCGGTGCCGCCCGAGACCGAAGAAGCCGCATCCTTGAGCGCATCGTTGCGCTGGAGGATGCTCTGGCGGAGCGCCATCACATTGTTGATCGACAGATCGGCCATGATTCAGCCTCCCCCGTCAGACCGCGATCGCCAGCTCGCGCATCTCGGCGAGCCGGTAGCGCAGCGTGCGTTCGGAAATGCCCAGGATTCGCGCCGCACGGGCACGATGGCCGTCGGCGTCGCGCAGAGCGGCCCGCACCGCGTCGATTTTCGACCGGCGGGCGACGTCGCGCAGCGGCATCTGCGTCACATTGCCGTCGTTACGCGATGCGGCGGGCGCAGTGGGCTCCATCGCCAGGTCGGCAGGGGTGATCGCGTCGCCCTCGCGCAGAACCACCGCGCGCTGGAGCACATTGCCCAGCTCGCGGGCGTTGCCGGGCCAGTCATGCCCGGTGAGCGCTGCGACGGCCTCGGCGGTGGGCCAGGCAAAGGCGCGGCCATGCTCGACCGGCGGCTGCTGGCGGAGCAGGAAAGCGGCGGCGATGTGCGGCACGTCGCCCCGACGCTCGCTCAGCGGCGTCAGGCGCAGCGGCATGACGTTGAGCCGCCAATATAGATCGGCGCGGAACCGGCCGGCCTGCGCCTCGGCGGCAAGGTCGCGGTTGCAGGCGGCGACGACCCGCACATCGACCGGCACGGGATGGGTGGCACCGACCGGCAGCACTTCGCCCTCCTGAAGCGCGCGAAGCAGCTTGGCCTGCAGCGTGAGCGGCAGTTCGGCAATCTCGTCGAGGAACAGCGTTCCGCCGTTCGCGGCCAGGAACAGACCCTCCGACGCATTGGCCGCGCCGGTGAAGCTGCCCTTGCGATGGCCGAACAGCATCGCTTCCATCATGGTTTCCGGAAGTGCCGCGCAGTTGACCGCGATGAAGTCGCGATCCGCCCGGTCGCTGGCCGCATGGATGAGGCGGGCGATGCCTTCCTTGCCGGTGCCGGTCTCGCCCTGGACGAGGACGGTGGCATCGCTCGCCGCGACACGGACGGCAAGGCGGAGCAGCCGCGCGCTCGCCGCGTCGCCGACGGCGGGCATTCCGGCGGGGCGGAGAATCTCGGCGAGAAGGGCAACGCCCATGACCGCATCGCGCGGACCGAAACGAAGGCGCGCGGGCAGGCCGTTGGCGGCGGGCACGAAAGAGGGTGCCTCATCTCCCCGCAAATCCAACAGGATATCGCGATAGGTCGCGGCGGCGAGTTCCTCGATGGTGAGGATACGCGGGACATTCTTTTCCCGCGGGCGGGCCGGATCGAAGACCCGGACGTCAAAGCAGGCATCATCGAGCCGTGCGTCAAGGCCGGGCATTAGCCGACTGACGCGCTGGCTCATGTCGACTCGCAACATGCAGCATTCCCCATTTTACCGGCCCATCTCCCCCGAGACAGTCCGGCCGGCCTCACTCCCCCGAGCTCGGCCCCTTTCGATGGGGTCAATTTCTCCCGAAAGATTTATGATATGGTTAAGCGCGTGCCGCTGTTGCCGGTCGGCGGCAAAAAGATGCCGGGGTCCAAACGTCACCCCAGCGCAAGCTGGGGTCGCCCGGAGGCGCGCGCCGACAGAGATGCCAGCCTTCGCTGGCATGACGATCTATTGTTGAGTCAGCGCCTTCTCCACCACCGGCGCAACGCCGCGAACGATCACCTCCACCCCTTCGGGATTGGGGTGGATGCCGTCGGGCAGCATCAGCGCGCGGTTGCCGATCACGCCATCGAGCGTGAACGGATAGAGCGGCACATCATTTTCGGCGGCCAGATCCGGGTAGATGCGGTCGAACGCGGCCATATAATCCGGCCCGAGGTTGGGCGGCGCGCGCATGCCCGACAGCATCGCCGGAATCCCCCGCGACTTCAGCGCATCAAGGATCGCGACCAGATTCTCGCGCGTCTTTTCGGGCGGCAGTCCGCGCAGCATGTCGTTGCCGCCCAGCCCGATAAGCACCAGGTCGGGCTTTCGCGGCAGCCCGTCGAGCGCGAAGCCCAGCCGCTGCAGCCCGGCGGCGGACGTGTCTCCCGATACCGCCGCGCTGACCACCCGCGCATTGACCCCGTCCGCCCTCAGCGCGCGTTCGAGCGAGGGCACCAGCCCTTCATCCTGCTCAAGCCCATAGCCCGCAAAGAGACTGTCGCCGAACGCCACTACCAGCCGCTCGTCACCCGTCGGCGCAGGAGCGGCGGGCGCTGCGGCGGCATTGCGCGCTTCGTTCGCGGGGCCGGCCTCGGGCGCGGAGGGCGAACAGGCCGCAAGTAGGAAGGCCAATGGGAGTTGGACAAGCGCGAGCGAGACCCCATAAAGTCGATATCGATCCGTCAAGGAACTTCCTTTCCACATGCACGCCCCCGTCCAGACCACCGATATCGCGATCCGCGCACGCGATGTCACCCTCCGCCTCGGCTCGCGCGAGGCGCCGGTCGATATTTTGAAGGGGATCGACCTCGACATCGGCCGGGGAGAGACGCTGGCGATCCTGGGCGCATCGGGATCGGGCAAGTCGTCGCTGATGGCGGTGCTGTCGGGCCTCGAACAGGCGAGCGGCGGCAGCGTGCTGGTCGACGGAGTCGATTTCGGCACGCTGGGGGAGGACGCGCTCGCCCGCGCGCGACGCGGCCGGATCGGCATCATCCTGCAATCCTTCCATCTGCTTCCGACCATGACCGCGCTCGAAAATGTGGCGGTCCCGCTCGAACTGGCGGGGGAAAGTGACGCCTTCGACCGCGCGGGCCGGGAGCTGGAGGCGGTCGGCCTCTCGCACCGCATCGGCCATTATCCCGCCCAGCTTTCGGGCGGCGAGCAGCAGCGCGTGGCGATCGCGCGCGCGATGGCGCCGGGGGTTGCGATCCTGTTCGCCGACGAGCCGACCGGCAATCTCGACGCCGCCACCGGCGCGCGCATCGTCGATCTGCTGTTCGGGCGTCAGCGCGACAGCGGCGCAACGCTCGTCATTATCACCCATGATCCCGCGCTCGCCGAGCGCTGCGACCGGATCATCGAGATGCGCGACGGCCGAATCGTCGCAGAACGCCGGTCATGAGCACGATCGGCTGGGGCCGCGCCTGGCGGATCGCGCGCCGCGACCTTCAGGCGGGATTCCGGGGCTTGCGGCTGCTGTTCGTCTGCCTGTTTCTTGGCGTCGCGACGCTGGCCGCGATATCCAGCCTGACCGCGTCGATTACCGAGGAGATCGCCGCGCGCGGCCAGACCCTGCTCGGCGGCGACATCGAGATCGCGATGACCCAGCGCGAGGCATCGCCCGACCAGAAGGCCGCGCTCGCCCGCCTCGGCCCCGGTTTCAGCGAGACGATCCGCATGCGCGCCATGGCACGGCCGATGACCGGCGGCGGCCAGCCGGTGCTGACCGAGCTCAAGGGCGTGGACACCGCCTATCCGCTTTACGGCACCCTGACCCTTGAGGAGGGCCGCTATGCGCCGCCGCTTCGTCCCGACCATATCCTGATCGACGCGGCGCTCGCCGAACGCACGGGGCTCACGACCGGCGACCGCGTCCGCTATGGAGAGGCGGACTTCACCGTCGCCGGGCTGATCGCGGAGGAACCCGACCGCGTCGGCGAGGGCTTCACGCTCGGCCCCGTCGCGATCGTGTCGATGGAGGGGCTGCGGCGCACGCGGCTTGTCCAGCCCGGCAGCCTCTATGAATCCAAATACCGCATCCGCCTGCCCGCCGAAGCGGACGCGGGCGAGCTGCGCGGAGAACTGGAGCAGCGCTTCGCCGGCGAAGGCTGGGAATATAAGGACAGGGCGGGTGCCGCGCCCGGTACCAACCGCTTCATCGAACGCATGGGCCAGTTCCTGTCGCTGATCGGCCTCGGCGCGCTGGTGATTGCGGGAATCGGCATCGGCAACGGCGTTTCTTCCTATCTGGGGCTGAAGCGAAGCGGGATCGCGACGTTCAAGGTTCTGGGTGCGACATCGTTCGACATCGAGCGCATCTATCTCCTCCAGATCGGTGCGGTCGCGGGTCTTGCGATCGTCTCCGGCCTGATCGTCGGCGCAGTCGCGCCCTCGGCCATCGTCACGGTTGCCGGCAATGTGCTGCCGGTCCAGCCGGGATTCCGCCTCCATCCGGCGCCGCTGCTGACGAGTGCTATCTACGGGGTCCTCGTCACATTGATTTTCACGCTGCCACCACTCGCGCGCGCGCGCACCGAACCGGCGGCGGCGATCTTTCGCGGCGTCGTTCAGCAGGGCCGGTCGCGGGATCGCCGCACGCTGCTCCTGATCGGTGGAGCCGCCGCGCTGCTCGTCGCGCTGGTCCTCGGCACCGCGCGCGAGCCTTGGTTCTCCGCCGGCGTGCTGGGCGCGACGCTGGGCGTGCTGGCGCTCCTCACCGGCCTCGGCTGGGCGGTCAGCCGTCTCGCGAGCCGGGTGAGGCGGCCGCGCCGCCCGCTGCTCCGCCTCGCGCTCGCCAATCTCCACCGGCCCGGCGCGCAGACATCGGCGCTGGTCGTCGCGCTGGGGCTGGCGCTCACGCTGTTCGTCACCCTCGCCGGAATCCAGACCAGCCTCGACGCGGAAATCCGCAACACCGTGCCCAGGCAGGCACCCGACCTGTTCGTCCTCGACATTCCCGCCGGACAGGGCGAGCGGTTCCGGTCGGTCGCGGGCGAAGCGGAGGTCAACATCGTACCGTCGCTTCGCGGGACCGTGATCGCTTATGGCGGACAGCGCGTCGCGGACCTCGCCGAAAAGCCCGAAGGTGCCTGGATCCTGCGCGGCGAGCGCGGTGTGACCTATAGCGAGGCCCTGCCCGAAGGCAGCGAGCTGGTCGCCGGGCAATGGTGGCCGCGCGGCTATGACGGACCGCCGCTCGTCTCGGTCGATGCCGAACAGGCGGCGGCGCTGGGCGTGGATGTGGGCGACGAGATGACCGTCAACATCCTGGGCCGGGAGATCACCGCGCGAATCGCCTCACTGCGCCAGATCAACTGGGACACGATGGGGTTCAACTATATCCTCGTCTTCTCGCCCAACACACTGGCCTCCGCGCCGCACAGCCTGACCGGCACCGTCACCCTGCCATCCGGCACGGGAGCGACCGCGGGATCGGTGACGCGGGCGCTGCTCGCCGCTTTTCCGGGCGCATCGGTGATCGCGGTGGGCGAAGTCGTGGTTCAGGTGACCGCGCTTCTCGACCAGATGGCGTCCGCCATCCTCGCCGCCGCGTCGATCACCATTCTCGCCGGGATCGCAGTCCTGACGGGGGCGATGGCCGCGTCCCGCCAGTCGCGAAGCTATGACAGCGTGATCCTCAAGACGCTGGGCGCGACGCGCGCGCAGGTACTGGGCGCGCAGATGATGGAATATGCGCTGCTCTCCGCGATCCTGGCCTTCATCGCTCTGGCGCTGGGAACGGCGGCGGCGTGGTTCGTGATGGTGCGGATCTTCGAATTCGGCTGGGCACCGGACTGGGGGGTCGTGCTCGGCACTTTGTTCGGCGGTGCCGTCCTGACCCTCGGCATCGGCCTGGCGGGATCGTTGCCCCTGATGTCGCTCCGCCCCTCCCGCGCCCTTCGCGAACTTTGACGCGCGGCCGAAGCCCCCCGCGTGGAATAGCGATTGGTTAAAGTCTCTGCGCCACCTAGATAGGCATCATGCCGCATAGCCGCCCCGTCAACCAGCGCGCCATCATCGACCGCCGCGCGCTCGCCGACCGCCTTGCCGCAGAGGCGGAGCGGCTGGGGCACGAGCCGGCGAAGCTGCGCCCCGTCATCATCGCCGAAATCCGCAAGGCGCTCGAGAACGGCCGCGCCGAGGTCGTGCGGCGGCTCGAAGCGCGCCCCACCAACGGGCGCGAGGCGGTCAGCGCCCAGTCCTTCCTGATCGATCAGATATTGCGCGTGCTGTACGACGCGACCGTCGATTGGCTGTACCCGGTGAGCAACCCGACCGCGTCAGAGCGGATCGCGCTGCTGGCGGTGGGCGGCTACGGCCGGGGCGAGATGGCACCGCACAGCGACGTCGATATCGCCTTCATCACCCCCTACAAGACCACCGGCTGGACCGAGCAGGTCATCGAATCGATGCTCTATTCGCTCTGGGACCTGGGGCTCAAGCTGGGCCAGTCGAGCCGATCGATCGACGAGGCCATCCACATGGCCAAGAGCGACCTGACGATCCGAACCGCCATGCTTGAGGCCCGCTATCTGTGGGGCGACCGCGCCACCTATGAGGAGACGGTCCGGCGCTTCCAGGCCGAAGTGGTCGCCGACGGGGCGCGCGCCTTCATCGCGGACAAGCTCGCCGAGCGCGATTCGCGTCATCAGCGGATGGGCGACAGCCGCTATGTCGTCGAACCCAATGTCAAGGAAGGCAAGGGCGGGCTTCGCGACCTCCACACCCTGTTCTGGATCGGCAAATATATCCACCGTGTCGGCTCGGTGGCCGAACTGGTCGACGTCGGCCTGCTGACCCGTCAGGAACTGAGCCAGTTCGAGCGCGCCGAGAATTTCCTGTGGGCCGTCCGCTGCCACATGCATCTGATCGCGGGACGACCCGAGGAGCGGCTGACCTTCGACCTGCAGATCGAGGTCGCCGAACGCATGGGCTTTCGCGCGCGCACCGGCCGCGCGGGTGTCGAACGCTTCATGCGCCTCTATTTCCTGATGGTGAAGACGGTCGGCGACCTGACCGGTATCTTCCTCGCCCATCTCGACGACGCCATGGGCCAGCGCGGGCGGCGGCTCATTCCCACGCTGTTCCAGCGCAAGCGCAAGCGCGACCTCGGCGGCTATGTGCTCGACAGGGGCAGGCTGACGATCCCCGACGACGACTATTTCCTGGCTGATCCCACGCGGCTGATCGAGATTTTCTGGATCGCCGACAAGCATGAACTCGACCTCCATCCCAACGCCATGCGTGCGCTCAATCGCGATTCGCGGCTGATCGGGCGGAAGGTGCGCGCCGACAAGCTCGCCAACAGCCTGTTCCTCGACATTCTGACATCGCCGCGCGATCCGGAACGCGTGCTGCGCGCCATGAACGAGGCGGGTGTGTTCGGGCGCTTCGTGACCGATTTCGGACGCGTGGTCGCGCAGATGCAGTTCGACATGTACCATCACTACACCGTCGATGAGCACACCATCCGCGCGCTGGGCCTGCTGTCGCGGATCGAACATGGCGAGCTCCAGGAGGAGCACCCCGCCGCGACCGCCCTGGCCAAGAAGATCGCGCTTCGCCGCGCTTTGTTCGTGGCGGTCCTCCTCCACGACATCGCCAAGGGGCGCGGCGGCGATCACAGCCTGCTGGGCGCGGACGTGGCCAGGAAGCTGTGTCCGAGGCTGGGGATGACCGCGGCCGAAACGGAAACGGTGGTCTGGCTGGTCCAGCACCATCTGCTGATGTCGGCCACCGCCTTCAAGCGGGACCTGACCGACTACAAGACCATCCTCGATTTCGCCAAGCAGGTACAGAGCATCGAGCGATTGCGCCTGCTCCTCGTACTGACGATCGTCGATATCCGCGCCGTCGGGCCGGGCACGTGGAACGGCTGGAAGAGGCAGCTTCTTCTGGAGCTGTTCGACGCGACCGAGGAACTGGTTCGCCCCGGCCACAAGCAACGCGGCCGCAAGGAGCGCATCATCCAGAAGCGCGAGGCGCTGGCGACGCGCCTGGGCCTGTCGGACACTGCGTTCAAGCGACTCGTGCGGCGCTTCCCCGACAGCTACTGGATCGCCGAATCGCCCGAGGTACTGGAGATGAACGCGCGCCATCTGCTGACCGCCGGCGACGAGCCGCTGGCCATCACGGCGCTGCCCGACCGCGAGCGCGGCGCGACGCTGGTCACGGTCAGCGCGGCCGACCATCCCGGCCTGTTCTATCGCGTCGCCGGCGCCATCTCGCTGGCGGGGGCAAGCATCATCGACGCACGGATCCACACGCTGCGCGACGGCGTCGCGCTCGACAACTTCCTTGTCCAGGACCCGCTCGGCGGCCGCTTCGACGACGAGGCACAGCTTCGCCGCATCGAGCAGACAATCATCGAGGCGCTCTCGGACCGGCACAATCTCGTCACCCGGCTCGACAAGCGCCAGCTCGCCCGGCTGCGCGCCGAGGCGTTCGAGGTCGCGCCCAATGTCATCGTCGACAATCGCGCCTCGAACCGCTTCACCGTGATCGAGGTCACCGCGAGCGACCGTCCGGCGCTGCTGTTCGGGCTGTCGTTCGCTCTGTTCCAGTCGCGGGTGACGATCCATAGCGCGCATATCGCCACCTATGGCGAGCGCGCGGTGGACACCTTCTATGTCACCGACCTCCTGGGCGAGAAGATCGAGAGCAAACAGCGGCTCGCCACGATCGAGCGGCGACTGATCGAGGCGATCGACACCGATGCCAGCGCAATTCCGGAGGCGGTGGGATATGTTTGATCAGCTACAGCGGGACTGACTCCCCACGACCGTCATGCTGGCGAAGGCCAGCATCTCGCGAGGCGACATTGCGACCCGGCCGCATGAGACCCCGGCCTGCGCCGGGGTGACGTCGAGACGGAGCTGGGGTGACGTTCAGACAGGGACAGCCCTGCCCCGACCGATCAGCCGCCGATTACGCCCTTCGCCCACGCCTTGAGCTCTTCGCCCATCGCCGCGTCGCGGCAGGCGAGCGCGAAATTGGCCTGCGCAAAGCCGAGCTTCGATCCGCAGTCGAAGCGTTCGCCGGCGAAGGTGACGCCGTGGAAGGGCTGCTTTCCGATCAGCTTGGCCATCGAGTCGGTGAGCTGGACCTCGCCACCCGCGCCCGCTTCCTGCGTGGCGAGCAGGTCCATGACCTGAGGCTGGAGGATGTAGCGGCCCGCGACGATCAGGTTGGACGGCGCGGTGCCGGCCTTGGGCTTTTCAACGAGCCCCTTGACCTCGGTCAGCACGCCGTCGCGCACGCCGGGATCGAGCACGCCATAGCTCGGCGTCTCCTCCATCGGCACTTCGAGCGCGCAGATCAGATTGCCGCCGGTCTTGTCATAGGCATCGACCATCTGCTTGAGGCAGCCGGGCTGTCCCACCATGAACTCGTCGGGCAGGATGATCGCGAACGGCTCGTCGCCGACGATGTCGCGCGCGCACCAGATCGCATGGCCCAGGCCGCGCGGTTCCTGCTGGCGGACGAACACCGCATTGCCCGGCGTCAGACGCGTGCCCTCAAGCGCGGCGACGGACTTGCCGCGATCAGCCTGGGTGCGTTCCAGCTCGAACGCCATGTCGAAATGATCCTCGATCGCCATCTTGCCGCGGCCGGTGACGAAGATCATCGTCTCGATACCCGCCTCGAGCGCCTCGTCGACCGCATATTGGATCAGCGGACGATCGACGACCGGCAGCATTTCCTTGGGCACCGCCTTGGTCGCGGGGAGAAAGCGGGTGCCCATTCCGGCAACCGGGAAAACAGCCTTGCGGATCTTCGTCATCGAACGTCTCCGTTTCGAAGGGTATATCGCGTCAGCGGCCGACAGCGCTGTAAGTGAAGCCTG
>CAZHGR010000075.1:0-14320 GCA_964532255.1 uncultured Sphingobium sp. | reverse complement strand
CAATGTCCAGATCCCGCAGGAGGCGTTCATCGCCGCGCTGCGCATGGGGGATGAGGGGTAGGTTCCCTTGTCCGTTCGTGCTGAGGAGGGGCTGATCCTGTCGGAGACCCGTTTCGAAGCGAAGGGTGCGAATCCCCGCGCCCCGTTCGTCCTGAGGAGGCGGTGAAGCCGCAAGGCTGAGCCGCCGTCCCGAAGGACCGCCGTGCTTCGGCCATCGCTTCGCGACGGGTCTTGGGCTAGCCTTCTCCCCGGCACGAACGGGGGACCGAAGCTCCGGCGGTCGAGGACTGGCCCGACGATGGAAAGGACGACTGATGGCCAAGGGCGAGGGGTTCGAGCGGCATCGCCAGCCGTGGACGAGCGCGGAAATCCAGAAGCTTCACACGCTGGCGAAGAAGGGCATGGCGCTGAAGGCCATCGCCAAGGCGCTGACGCGCAGCGAGGAATCGGTGAAGGACCGCGCCAAGCAGGACGGGCTGACGATTGCCAAGCTGAGATAAGGGCGGGCGGCCGGGGCGGGCGCGCGACGCCGCGCCGGGGGCGCTGCGGTCAGAGGACCGAGGCGAAGGCGATCAGCGCGGCGGCGCTGATGAGGCCGCCGAGCAGCGCATGTTCGATGATCCGGGCGCGGCGGTCGTCGTCGAGAAGGGGTTGGCGCATGGCTTTGTCTCCGGAATGCACAATGGCATGGCGGAGGTTAACGAGGCCTGAGCGGGTGGGGTGTGATGTGGGGGCACTGGGGGTTGTGGCGGTTGTGCGATCCGGTGTCGTTATTGAGCAGCCCTAGCGAGTTTCCCGAAAGCGGATGCGTTTGAGCGCGGACGCTCGCTGATTCGGCTACCCGTGTTGGGGACAAACACTTTATAGCGCGCGATATGCAAAGCGGCAGCTTTCGTCAGAAGGATACGTCACCCATCGATGCAGTTAACGGTCCATGGCGCGATTGGGGATGTGACGCTGTAAGACGTGCGTATAAGTGTAGGCGGTGCGGTCGGATTCGTTGATCGCCCGTTACAGGGAGATGAAATTGGCTGAAGCGGAGCAAGTCTCGGGGGCGGATCAGGAACTGGCCCGGATTGCAGATACGATCGTCGCGCTCACCGATGCGCGTTGGGGCGAGCGTCAACCCTATCTGGTGAGCGCACTCGGGATCGATCTCGGCGAAGACCTCCGGAAGCTGAAGAGTCTGACCGGGAAGGGGCTCAATGAATTCATCCAGTCGCAACTAGCTGGTCGCGTGACACTGGTTCGTTTCGGCACCCACCGCAATGTGACCGCCATACTGCCTGGAGCGGTTGAGCCTGGCGAGGCACCCGCCCTCGAGACCGTGGCGCAGCCAAAGAAGCGATTCAATTACCGGTTCTGGGCCGCTTTCTCGGTGCCGCTCACGGCTGAAGTGCGGGTCCTCGATCCCGATACTTTCACCTTCAACGACCGCGCTCAGGCCGCGGTGCCTGACGGCGCCTTGACAATCTCGCCGGACGCGATCGCACCGGTCGATGCGCCCAACCGCGATGCTGCGATTATGGCCAATATCGACGTTTGGCTGAAAAGACACGATTTGCCTGAGGACCGGTTCCTTGCACAGCGGCGGCTGCCACGGACGACGATGCCATCAGCTCGGGTAGGGACGTCGCTGCTCGACGCGATGATCGCCACGCTCGATCGCAAGCAGCTTCAGTCGACCAGCCTCTCGCTCGATGTCGTCGCAACCTTGCTGCGCACCCCACTCTCCTGACCGACCACTTCGATGAAGACGGATATTGTCATCGCTGGCCTTAGCGTCGCCGGTTTCGATGCCCTGAAAGCGATTGGCCCACGCAAATTTGCGCCGTCGGGCGAACTATTCGCCTTGCCTGTCAAGCGCCGCGGTTATCCCAAGGAGCACGCTGGCCGTTATCAGCAGGCGCTGCGTGACCGGATTGTGAAGCTGCCCGAGCCTGAGCGGGTGTCGCTGACGCTGGCGTTCGTAGATTATGGCGACGAGACCACCGCGGCGTTTGTGGATGCGTTTCACCCCTTCGCGCTCGTGCGCCCGATAATGCCGATAACCGACGACTTCGAGAGAGTACAGACAACGGCCGAGGTCCGTGGCTATCAGGACTATCTTGCATCTGAGGCCAAGGAACTCCGTGCTCGCGCAAGCAAGGTCGCCGAATTCACCAACATCCGCAATCTCTCGCCGTTTCTTCTCCCCGTTGGCAACTTCGTATCTCGCCATCACCGCTTAATGCTGGATGCCCTTTTTCGCAATCTCGGCACGGTCGATGACGTGACCAAGTTCATGCGAAAGGCGGCCAATAATTTCGAAGGCCATCATCCGCGTGTGAGGCCGCCGGAGAACGATCACAGGTGTTATTCTGACAAGCGCCTCTATTTCTGCAGTCCGGGGCGCGATCGCCACGGCTATTTTCGACACGATGCCCCAGGTCATGCTGCGCATTGCGTTCTGTCCGCGCGCAGTCGGTTCGGCGGTAGCTTTGCGCATGATCTCCACTATGACTGTCAGCCCGTGACTCAGCTGGCCGCCAAGTATCCCAATTGTCACGGAACGCCGACGCCACCAAAGCCGACCCACGTCAACATCTGCCCGAACGACTATATTATCTGAAAGAGCGGAAGAGAAACTGGTGCCGCCGGGAGCGCAAATAGCTCACCGGCGGCGAAATTCCGCTTGCTTTGGCAACCTTGGACTGTCCCTCGCGAATGATTCATTCGCTTCTGATCAATCCTGCATACCTACGGATCGCACACGGCCATTCTGGAGGCGCCCGGCCGGACGTAGTCCAGAATCTAACCGCGACGAACACGCTCTCATTGATCGCAAGCAACCAACTCGAGCTTCGAACGGCTTTCCAGATAGGCGCGAGGCCTATCCAGTCCACACATATGGGTCGCGCTGCTCATCATATACGAGCATCGCAGGATAATACAATCACACGCTTGCCACGTCGTTAATGCGTACGTGCATGGTGGCACATGTCACCGTAGCTGCGCCGCAGCGCTACGTACTGCTGGCTCGTCACACCGGATAGAGGCCAGATGCGCGAAACGGGGGGCCCGCAGCCGGCTGCTGGACGACTTGGCGGACGCTAGCCGAGTTCCGAGCGAACGAGCTGGCGGGAGACCCAAGCGCAGTATTGATTTCAGGGCAGGCCGGTCCGCGAAACGAGCACGTTCAGCATCGGGCGAGACACGCGTTCGCCTCAGTACCGGCTCCTAGCGCTGGATGAATGAGCGGTACGTCTTGGAGACATTTCAGCCCGTCGAGCGACTGCGGCAGTGATGCATTGCCAACCCACCGTTTTGCTCTGGCTGACCGGTAGCTTTCGGCGCAAGCCGACACACCGAGCGCTAGATCAGAACGGCTCAAATTGGGTCGATAGCTGCCACTCAGCAACCTGCCCAATCCCCCCTCACTCCTCCGGCAAAATCACCGCCCGGCCCTCGCGCCTGGCCTTCAGCCATTCCTCATACTCGTCCTGCTCCTGCGACTTCGTGGTGGCCGTGCGGCTGCGGATCAGGGCGAGTTCGGCGCGGACGTGCTGCGCCGCCTGCTCACCGCGTTCCGCCTCGGTCGCGGCGCGCTCGGCGTCCCATTCGGCGCGCAGCTTTTGCCGGGTGGCGGCGTCCGGCCCCTTGCGCAGCGCGCTGCTGCCGAAGCGGTCGACCGCGCGGTTCCTGAGGATGAACATCAGCAGCCGGTCGTTGTGGACGATGCGCGTGCCGATCAGCTTGCCATATGAGTATACCGGCACCTCTACGCCGTTGATCGCGCGCTCCATCGGGATGTCTTCGAGCCGCCGCACGCCGTGGTCGAGCGCGGCTTCCCATGCGGCGGCGAACTCCTGTGCGCCCGGCTGGCGGCGGAGATAATAGGCGCCCTCCGGCGACATGTTCACCTGACGCGCGGCGGCCTTGACCGATCCGGTGTCGGCAAGCGCCTCGATAAAGGCGCGCTGGCGCTCATCGGTCCAGCCGTCGTGGCGATATTTGCGGGGGACGGGGGTGAAGGCCGGGACCTGGGGCCGGCCGGGCGTGCGGTTCTGCATGACGCGCATCATGGCTCGGCGCGAGGGGCGTAGGACAGTGTGTGCAGCGGGGAGGGGGCACGGCGGGCGGGTGCGGGGCATGGCGTGTCTGCGCCGCGACCGCTATAGCGCGGCGGGGCGCGCCCGGGTGGTACGCCGAGGGGGACGTCGAGAAGGGCGTCGAGAGGGATTGGGCATGAACGACAGCGACGAGGATTATGTGTTCGACGAGGCGTCGGGCGAATGGGTGCCCGCATCCGAGCTGGCGGCGCTGGCGAGCGCCGGCGGTGCCGCCGATGCCGACGCGGTGGAGGTGCGCGATTCGGTCGGCAATCTGCTGGCTGACGGCGACCAGGTGACGCTGATCAAGGACCTGACCGTCAAGGGCGCGGGCCAGACGCTGAAGCGCGGCACGCTCATCAAGTCGATCCGCCTGACCGGCGACCCGCAGGAAATCGATTGCCGCTACGACGGCATCAAGGGCCTGGTCCTGCGCGCGGAGTTCGTGCGGAAGCGGTAAGGCGCGGCACCGAAGGCCATGCGCGACGAGGCGATCGTCCCCTGGCCTTCACCCGGGCCTGGCAGGAGCGAGGCTCCGGTCGCTCGTCTGTCGCGTGGGCCGGAGCTCTCGGCTCTAGGCAACCCGGCGAGCGGCAGCGTCGAAATAATCGGCCAGGCGGTTCAGGGCATCGCCACCATCGCCCACAAAGGCCGGGCCGTGCATCAGCGCAAGTGCGCGGGGATTGAGCCTCGCCAGACGGCGGATCGTCGGCGCGGTGGCAATACCGACGCTGGACGAACGAAACGCGTCTTCGGCGACAATCGCCGCTGCGACGATATCCTGGTCCGTGATTGCGTCGTTCCCGAACTGCGTGAACAGGTCCCCGCAAAACAGCGTGCCGGTGACGTCCTCGAAAATGAGTCCCGACTCCCATGAATGGGGCACATGCGGCGTGTCGATGTAGCGGATTCGGCGGCGCGGCGGGGAATGGCAGTGTTGATGGCAGGCGTAAATACCGGCTGCCATCAGGCCTATCGGACCGCCATCGCCTTCGGCTTTCGTACGCAGCTCAGCGGTGTGGCGATGCAACGCCGCAATGATCCCGGCTATCTTGGCGGCGACATATTCGCGATCGGTGACTGGCGTTGAACGCGTTTGGGGACGGGCCGAGAAGAGAAGAGTGTGTCCTGCGCACCGATGACCTTCAGAATGGCAAGGCGGGCATCATCCAATCGGCGAAGGGCAGGCGGCACGACCGTTAGAGCGGCGAGACGGGAACCGACCTCTATTCCCAATAGGGCGGATTGCCGAAGCTTTCGCGCAGATGCTGGACGAGCGCGCGCAGTTTGAGCGAAGGCTCGCGCCCCTGCGCATGGGCCATGTACAGGACATCCTGTTTTGGCTCGGCGCCGAGCGCGACTTCGACCAGTTGTCCCGACTTGACCGCCGGACCGGCAATAAAAGTAGGGAGCAAGGCGATGCCGAGCCCGGCCATGGCCGCGTCGCACATCATGGCACCATTATTGACGCTGAGCGCATGACGCGCCTGCGCCGTTACGGGTCCCGAAGCCGTTTCAAAGCGCCAGTCCTCCGCCCCGCGATTGCTGTAGAAAATGCCGCGGTGGCTGCCGAGATCCTCGATCGTTGCGGGTGTGCCATGGGCGGCGAGATAATCGGCCGACGCGACCAATATCCGACGGCTGGCCGCAAGCTTCCAGACGATGAGGCGGGTATCGTCGATCGAACCGATCCGGATGATCGCGTCATGGCCGCTTGATGCGATGTCGATCCGCTGGTCGTCCAGATCCAGCGTCAGTTCGAGCGTGGGGTTTGCCAGAAGAAAGGGGTAGAGCGCGGGCCCCAGATGCATCCGCCCGAATGTTAGCGGCGCGGCGATGCGCAGTGCGCCCGACAATGTGCCCCGCCGTTCGGCGATATGGGAGGCCGCCTCGGCGATGTCGCGCGTGATCCGCTGCGCGCGTGGCAGGAAGGCTGCGCCGTCCTCGGTCAGGCTGAGTTTTCTGGTGGTGCGATGCAGCAGCGTCGCGCCGAGCGTGCGTTCAAGCTCAGCCAGCCGCTCGCTCACCACCGATTTCGACAGGCGTAACTGGCGCGCCGCTCCGCTGATCGACCCCTGTTCAACCACGGCCACAAAGGCGGCGATTCCTTCAATGCGAATCATTGTTCGGAAATTCCGAATTATAGAACCAGGATATGGTCACTATTCCGGCGGCCAATGCAAGGGCATCTCTACCGCATCGACGCGGACCTGCCGTTCGCGCCAGTATCGAGGAGAACGCCTGACGACGCGCGCTTTGTTACCGGCACCGCCTCGTTGCTCGACGGGGGTACCTCGATCACCCGAACATCACGCAACCTCCACCACAAAAGGAACGAACCCATGATCGAACTTCGGCCATTTTCGACGATCGGTGCTGCCAATCATGGCTGGCTCGACGCGCATCATCATTTCTCTTTCGGCGACTATCGCGACGCCGCTCGCGTCAACTGGGGCCAGCTTCGGGTCTGGAACGACGACCGGATCGCACCGCAGACAGGCTTTCCGCCTCATCCGCACCGGGACATGGAGATCGTCACCTATGTGCTGAAGGGCGCGATCTCCCATGAGGACAGCCTGGGCAATGCGGGACGCACCATGGCGGGTGACGTTCAGGTGATTTCGGCCGGGACCGGCATCCGCCATTCCGAGTATAATCGGGAAGAGGAGGAAACACAGCTGTTCCAGATCTGGATCATGCCGGACGAGCAGGGCGGCGATCCGAACTGGGGAACACGGCCCTTCCCTAAGGAGGATCGCGACGGCCACTTCGTGACGCTTGCGTCGGGCTTTGTCGAAGACGCCGACAGCCTGCCGATCCGCGCGCGCGCCCGAGTCCTCGGCGCGACCGTGAAAACCGGCGACCGCGTGACTTATGAGACGACGGCCGATCGCCATCTCTATCTGGTTCCTGCGACCGGCAAGGTGCGCGTCGGCGACGTCGAGGCCCATGCACGCGACGGTGTCGCGATCACCGGGCTGCAACAGTTGGTCGTGACGGCGCTGGAGGACAGCGAGATCGTTCTCGTCGACGCCGGTTGACCTGTCTTTGCTCTGCCAGAGGTGCGCCTTCACCTCCGATCGAAGCGGCATAGGGAGCTTGTCCGTTCGCTGACGCCGGTTGGCGTCAGCGCGGACGCCGGAGCTTGGGGCAGGACGCCCGCCTGTGCCGCGATGATCGCATCGGTCTCGACTACAGGCGTTCGATGGCGGACCTCCTCCGTCACGACTCCTCGGACGCCTGATCGGGCAGTTCCATGACCGAACAGAAGCGTCCGTCGCGGAATGCGAAGCGGAGGGTGCCGCCATGGGCCAGCGCCACGCGTTCGGCGATGGCGAGGCCCAGGCCGGCGCCGTCTCCGCCCCGCGCGCTGTCACCCCGCGCAAAGGGGCGCAGAAGCTGCCGGGCGCTGGCGGGATCAAAACCCTCGCCGGCGTCGCTGACCTCGATGACAAGGGACCCGCGCGCCTTGTAGGCGGCAAGGCGGACGGGGCGCTTGCCATGCCGCAGCGCATTGCCCAGCAGGTTGCCGACGGCGCGCGCCACCGCCTGGCAGCGCAGCATGGCGTGCAGCCGGTCGTCGACATCGACCTCGGTCTCGCCGAGCGCGTCGCAATCGCGTGCGACAATGCGCAGCAGCTCCGCAACATTGCAGTCCGTGGCGTTCTCGTCGGCAAAGCCCCGCGCGAAATCGAGAAATTGCTCGAGCATCGTCTCGATGCGCTCGACCTGGCGGGTTGCGGTCGCCTCGATCTGGGCATCGGTGCCGCCCATCATCTCGAGGCACAGGCGAAGCCGGGTCAGCGGCGTGCGCAGATCATGGCTGACGCCTGCCAGCATCAGCGAGCGTTCGGCTTCGTCCTGCGCCAGCCGTTCGGTCAGCCGGTTGAAGGCGCTGGCGACGGCCGCCACTTCCTCCGGCCCGGATGTTTCAAGCTTCGGCAGGAGCTGGCCGCGCTTGGCAGCATCGGGCGGAAAGGCATCGACCTGGGCCGCAAGACGCCGGAGTGGGGCATCCAGCCGCCGCTGCAACAGCAGACCAGCCGCCGCCGCGACGACGAAAGCAACGACAAAGGCGTAGAGCAATGTCTGCAGGGCACTGCGACCGGATGGCGGGGTGACGCTGATCCACAGCATTTGCCTGCCCATTTCCAGCCTGAACCACAGGCGCTTGTCGGTACTCCGCCGCCACTCCAGCTCGCCTTGACCCCCGATTCGCCGCGACAGCGCGCGGATGAACTGTCGCTCGACGAAATTGGGCAGACGATCGCGCAGGCCGGGCTGCCGGTCGGCGCGTGGCGGCTCACTCAGGCGGATCAGCACGTTGCTGCCGCTTTCGATCCGCGCCAGCATGCCCTGCCGCTGGGAAGCCGGCAAATCCTCGATCACCTGGTCGAGCATGGAGACCATGTCGGCGGTCAGCCGGGCGATGCGGTCGACCTGCGGCTGGATGACGAGCGCCATGACCAGCAGTCCGGCGACGACCTGTCCCGCCAGCACCACGCCGATCATCAGCACCACGTTCCGGCGAAACAGGCTGCGTGGCAGAGCAAGCCGCGGACGCCGCGCCATCATGACAAGGCGGTCCCGCCGCTCTCGGGCGCGAGCACATAGCCCACGCCCCAAACCGTGCGGATATAGCGCGGCTCGCCGGCATCGTCGCCTATGGCTCGCCGCAACCGGGCCACCTGAACATCGATGGCGCGATCGGTCACTTCGGCATCCCGGCCCAGAGCGCGATCGATCAGTTGCGCCCGGCTGAGCGGGCGCCCTGGGCTGCGCGCAAACGCTGCCATCAGCGCGAACTCGCGCGAGGAGAGCGTGAGCGGTGCGCCGTCCCGGCAGACCGTCATGGCCGAGAAGTTGATTTCGAACGGCCCCACCACGACGACCTCGTCATTGTTGGTATTGCGTGCGGGTGCCACGCGACGCAGCAGCGCGACGATCCGCGCCACCAGTTCGCGCGGCAGAAACGGCTTGCCGAGATAGTCGTCGGCACCCATTTCCAGGCCGAGCACGCGGTCGACGGGATCGCCGCGCGCGGTGAGCATGATGACGGGCACCTGTTCGCCGGTCGCGCGCAGGCGGCGCAATATCGCCAGCCCGTCTTCGCCGGGCATCATCAGGTCGAGGACGATAACGTCGGCGGGTTCGCGTTGCAGAGCCACGTCCATGGCCTTGCCGCCGTCCACCGCGCGCACGGCAAAGCCATGCTCGGACAGGAAGCGCTGCAGCAGATTGCGCAGTTCCGGGTCGTCATCGACGACAAGCAGTCGGTGCGGACGGTCGGTCATGAGCTCACTCCTGCCATTGCCTCTCGCGATCGGCCAGTCGAGCCGGCAGCCAAGATGTGACAAAAGGTTACATCAGGCCTTCATCGTCATGCTCTGTCACGATTTCGGCGTTTCGCGACATTCCGGTGATGCATCTTGCCGGCAGAAAGCCTCCTGTCGCCCGGAAATGCAACTCCACCCCCCTCACCGGGCCAGTTTGAAGGAGATCTGGACATGAAGACCATGCGTATGACCCTGACCGCCTTTTCCGCTCTCGCCGCACTCGCCCTGGCCTCGACCGCCGATGCGAGCGGTGGTGTCCGCCTGCGCGGCAAGAACGGCAGCGCCAGTGCCGTTGCCGGCCAGATGGGCGTAGCCGGGCGCGCCGCCGGCACCAGCGTTGCCGCCGACGGCACCGTCACCCGCGCCAGCACGGGCGGCTTCATGGGGGCCAACGGTTCACGGGGCGCGCGTGCGTCCAGCACCTCGGTCTCCCCCGACGGCGCGGTGACTCGCTCGGCCGATGCGTCGACCAGCGGCGTTCGCGGCAGCGCATCGTCGCAGGGCAGCTTCACCCGCAGCGCCGACGGCACCGCCAGCGGCTCGCGCTCGACCAGTGCCACCAGCGCCGCCACCGGCAACAGCTATTCCGGCACGACCACGCTCAGCGACGGCAAGCTGAGCCATAGCGGCACCTGCACCAACGCCGCGGGTGAGGCGATCGCCTGCCGCTGACCTGTCGCACCTCCCCCCGGGACTTGCCGTTTGGACGTCCCGCCCTGGCATGACACGGCGCGCCTCGCTCCATCGGGCGGCGCGCACCGGGTCATGCCTCTTTTCCAACGGATCGGACCTATGAGCTTCTCCCGCACGCTCTTCTGCCTCCTCGTCGTCGCCGGGACGGTGCCGGCATCCGCCCAGGCAGCCCCCACCGGCCGGGCCGCCCGCACGTTCGGCGATGCGGATGTGATCGACCGCATCCGAAATGCCGACGCCAACAGGGACGGCGTGGTCACGCGTTCCGAGCTGCTGGCGCACCGGGCGACCGAATGGCCCAGGATGGACCGCGACGGCGACGGCTATTTCAGCCGATATGACCTGCCCGGCTTCGCCCGGGATCGCTGGGACGGCGGGCGGCTCGCGGCTATGCGCCAGACCTATGATGACGACCGCGACGGCCGGATCAGCCGCGCCGAGTTCCTGTCCGGGCCGACGCTGGCATTCGACATGATCGACGCCAATGCGGACGGCCGCGTCACCGAAGCGGAGATCAAGGCCGCACTTGCAAGGGCGCAGCAGCGCTAGGAGCAGAGATCATGCGTCTTGCCTTTCAGCATCCCTGGATACTCCTGATCATGCTCGCGCTCGTGCTGGCGGAAATCGCCTGGCGCGTGCGCAAGGGGCGTGGCTATGACGGCGGGGCCGCCGCCGCCAGCCTTGGCGTGGCGGTCGGTCAGGCGGTTTTCCGTCCGATCACGGCGCTTGCGACCACGGCGATCTTCCTGCTGCTGGCGGATGTCTCGCCCTACCAACTGCCCGCCGACGACTGGCGGACATGGGTTGCCGGCTTTGTCGCGGTCGAGTTCGCTTACTACTGGTTCCACCGCTTCAGCCACACCGTCCGCTGGATGTGGGCAACGCACGCGGTGCATCATTCCGCACGCGAATATGTGCTGCCCAGCGCGATCCGCCTTGGCTGGACCGAGTTCTTCTCGCTGGGCTGGGTCTTCTTCGCCGCGCTGGTGCTGGTCGGCTTTCCGCCCATGGTCGTGGCGGTGCTGCTCGGGGTCAATCTGATCTATCAGTTTCCGCTTCATACCGAGGCCGTGCGCCGGCTGCCGGTTTGGATCGAGGCGGTGTTCAACACGCCGTCGCACCACCGCGCCCACCATGCGAGCGAGGCGGAGTATCTCGACTGTAATTTCGGCGGCGTGCTGATCGTTTGGGACCGCCTGTTCGGCACCTTCCGCGCTGAACCGCAGGATCGCTCGCTCAAGTACGGCCTTGTCCACGCGCTTGATTCCCGCAATCCCGTACATATTGCCCTGCACGAGTGGCGACGCCTGTTCACCGACATGGCGCGGGCAGACGGGACACGCGCCAGGATCAGGATCGCCCTCGGTCGACCGTAGGCCTTGATCGTTTCAGGCTGAGGCGGCCTGAAACGATCATCTTCTCAAGCATATGAAAAATGGCTGAGTCATGATTGCGGCGGACGCGCAAAGCGCATCGACCCCAACCGATCAGGCTCCAGGCGCTCTGTTGGGCGGTCGCGAACGGCAAGCCTCTGCCGCCGGAGCCGATCCGACGGCAGTCGCCGTCGGGGCGGCACCGGCTCACAGCGGAGGGCCCTAAATGCCCTGACCGCCCGATACCTCGATGCGCTGGGCATTGATCCAGCGATTGGCCTCGGACAGCAGGCTTGCGATCATCGGCCCGATATCGTCGGGCATGCCCACCCGGCCGAGCGCGGTCATGCCGGCGAACTGGGCATTGAGATCGGGCGTGTCGCGCACCGCACCGCCGAGGAAATCGGTCTCGATCGCGCCTGGTGCCACTGTGTTGACGGCGATGCCGCGCGCACCGAGTTCCTTGGCGAGGTAGACGCTCAGCACCTCGACCGCGCCCTTGGCGGCGGAGTAGGCGGCGAAGCCGGGAGCGGAGACCCGGGTCAGGCCGGACGACAGGTTCACTATCCGTCCGCCGTCGGCGAGCAGCGGCAGCAGCGTCTGGGTCAGGAAGAAGACGCCCTTGAAGTGGACGTTCACAAGCGCATCGAACTGGGCTTCGGTGGTGTCGGCGATCATCGCGAAATCACCGTGACCGGCATTGTTGACAAGGTGGTCGAATGTGCTGCGCTGCCACCTGTCCTGAAGCACCGCGCGCAGCCGGTCCGCGAAATCGCCGAAGCCTGAAACATTGCCGCTGTCGAGCTGAAGCGCGGCCGCAGTGCGACCCATTGCCTGAACCTCCGCCACAACCGCATCGGCATCACCCGCGCGGCTGTGGTAAGTGATGATGACATCGCCCCCGGCGCGCGCGATGCTCAGAGCGGTATTGCGGCCGAGGCCGCGGCTGGCACCCGTGATAAGCGTGATCTTGGTCATGTCGGTCTCCTGTGGCTTGATTGGCCACCCCGATATGCATCGGCCGCGCCGCGGGCGGTTGCCGTCGCCTCGCTCGTTTTTGCCTAATCCTCCAAAACCATCGCAGCGTGGTCACTCCTGTGCTAAACAGGCCAACATGAACGACCTGCTCACCGCCGTCAGGCGACACGCCGATGCGCACTCCGATGCCAGCGGTGTTGCGGCCACGCCGATCGCGGGTCTGTCGACCATTCGCGCAACCGCGCCCAGCGATCTTGCCTATTCGATTTCACGCCCGCTGGTCGCGCTCGTGGTGCAGGGAGGCAAGCATGTCACCATGGGCAAGACCGAATTTGCCTTCTCGGCAGGCGAGTCGCTGCTGATCACGGCGGACGTTCCGACCGTCAGCCAGATCACGCGCGCGAGTATTGCGGCACCCTATTATTCGCTGGTGCTCGAACTCGACCCCGCAATCGTGGCCGAGCTGGTCGCCGAGATGAAGCCGGGGCTGGTTCACGACCATGCGCGCGTGCGGGTCGATCCGACCGACGCTGAGGTCGCCGACGCGGCGTTGCGGCTGATCCGGCTGCTCGACCGCCCGGCGTCGGTTCCGGTTCTCAAGGCGCAGCTTCTGCGCGAAATGCATTACTGGCTCCTGGCCGGCAAGCACGGGGCGGCGATGCGTCATCTCGGCTGGCCCGATGGCCATGTGCAGCGCGTGGCGCGGGCTGTGGCCATACTCCGCACCGACTATGCCCAAACGCTTCCGGTCGAGCGGCTGGCCGCGGCAGCGGGCATGAGTCCGTCGGCTTTCCATCAGCATTTTCGCGCCGTCACGTCGCTCTCGCCGCTCCAGTTCCAGAAGCATTTGCGGCTGGTCGAGGCACGCAGGCTGATGCTGTCGGAGGGAAAAACTGCGAGCAACGCGGCCTTCGACGTGGGATATGAAAGCGTCTCCCAGTTCAATCGCGAGTATAGCCGGATGTTCGGCCAGCCGCCCGTCAGGGATATAAGGTCGACGCGCAGCAGAGCCGTTGCCGCATGACGATCGGGAGCGATCGGCGTCCGGTCGGGGCGGTATCTGGCGATGCGGGTGCCGCAGCGTTTCCGCAAGCCGCAGCAACCACCCGCCGCAGCGTCGCGCGCAATCGGTCCCTGTCGACCTGCTCCGCGAGCGGCATTCTGGCAAAGCCTGCGCTTGAGAGCACAGGCTGCGGGACGGCGGCGATCAGGATGGCATTGATCGCTAGCGCATCAATGCCCGACGGTGCCGCGAGGTCGCCCCTGGGCCGGGCAAGCCATGCCATCAGCGCACGGCCGCGCGCATCGACCAGCCCAGGCGGCATCGGTCCGCCCCTCGGCTGCGAACGCGGCATGGCGTTGCGCAGCTTGGCAGCCAAGCGTCCGGTTGAAGGAGCAAACGGTCGATCCTGGCGGACCTTTGCGGAACAGCCGTTGGCGGAGACGGAGGGATTCGAACCCTCGGTGCCCCCTTAAGAGCACGACGGTTTAGCAAACCGCTGGTTTCAGCCACTCACCCACGTCTCCGCTCTGCCACGGGGCAGGCGCGCGCCGGTGGCCTGGCGCGTGCGTCGGCGGCTATAACCGCGCGCCCGGCGCTTGGCAATGGCGCGGCGTTAAAGCTCCTGTCGTTGCCGGGGGCGAAAGGGGGCGGCGGCTTGACAGGGCGGGCGACTCGGGGTAACGGCCTCCGCTCCCGACCAGCACCGGCCGTGCCTTTCGCGCTCCATCGCGCGTGAGCCGCTCGTCGCATGGCGGAGAATTGACCACGCTTTGAGATGGGGCACCGCCAAGCGCCCTGTGGAGCAGGAGACTTTCTACCATGGCACGTATCGCGGGTGTCAATATC
>CAZHGR010000074.1:0-14376 GCA_964532255.1 uncultured Sphingobium sp. | reverse complement strand
TTCGCGATCCGCACCATCAAGCGCTGGTCAGGCTACAGCCTCTCCTGACCGCCCCCCGCCTGCTCAGCGTCATATTTCGTCTGGTGGCACGCCTCTTGCCTCGACGAAGACGAAGGTGGATCAGGGAACCATGCGATGGCGGATGCGGGTGGCTATTTCATCGACTGGAACGGTAACGCGCGCAGCATCGACGACCCCGGCGGCGGCTATGTCTGCGATATTGACCGGCCTGCCCGCTATGTCGCGATCACGACACCGGGCGGCACGCTTGTCCATGAAGGAACATTGTATCGCTCGCTCGAGGACATCACCAAGGCGGGGATCATCGCCACCCTCGTTCCCGGCGACACCCCTTGGGGCAAGCCGGACGAGGGATTTTGAGCACGCCTCGGCCGACCGACGATCGCGTGGGCAGGCTGAGATACGGCATCGCCGCGCTGATCGCGGGCGCGCTGATCGCGATGCTCCTGTTTCGCGCGGCCCCGCATCCGGAGCGGAAGATCACGATCGTGGCGGCCTCCGATCTCCAGTTCGCAATGGACGAAATCGTCGCCTCGTTTCGAAAGGGCCACCCCGGTGACCAGATCGACCTGATCTACGGATCGTCGGGCAAGTTCCACACCCAGATTCAACAGGGCGCGCCTTACGACATCTTCTTTTCGGCCGATGTCGCCTTCGCGCGCAGCCTGAAAGCGGCGGACCACGCGACGACCGAGCCCCGGCTTTATGCGGTCGGCCGCATCGTCCTGTGGAGCGCGACCCGTGACGCGACCCGGCTCGACATCGCCAGCCTGTCCGATCCGTCTATACGGCGGATCGCGATCGCCAATCCGCGCCACGCCCCCTATGGCAAGCGCGCCGAAGAGGCTCTCCGCGCCGCCGGAATATGGGAGCGGGTTCAGGACAAGCTGATTTTCGCCGAGAATGTCGCGCAAGCGGCACAATATGCCCAAAGCGGGGCAGCCGATATCGGCATCATCGCCCTTGCCCTTGCCGTCAATGAGGAGCTTGCGCGCAAGGGCGGCTATTGGCTCGTCCCGCAGGAAAGGCACGCGCCGCTCGAACAGGCCTATGTCGTAACCCGGCATGGAGCGGGCAACCCGCTTGCTGCCGCCTTCGCCGCCCACATGGAAACGCCGGGTGTCCGGGCTGTCATGACCCGCTACGGCTTCGCCCGGCCCGGCGAAGTCCCGGGGAGTTGAAGGCACCATGCCGAACGCCGAGGATTTTCAGGCCATCCTGCTGACGCTCCGACTGGCATCCATCGTGACGGCGCTGCTACTGGTGATCGGAACGCCGGTCGCATGGTGGTTGGCGCGGACGGGATCATGGCTCAAGGGGCCGGTCGGGGCGATCGTCTCGCTCCCGCTGATCCTGCCCCCGACGGTGCTGGGCTTCTACATGCTGCTCGCCATGGGGCCCGGCGGACCGATCGGGGCGGTGACGCAATCGCTGGGGTTGGGCGCGCTGCCTTTCACCTTTTCCGGCATCGTCGTGGCATCGCTGTTCTACGCAATGCCGTTCGTGGTCCAGCCCATCCAGAATGCGTTCGAAGCGATGGGCGATCGCCCGATGGAGGTCGCTGCGACCCTGGGTGCTCGCCCGCTCGACGCCTTTTTCACCGTGGCCCTGCCCATCGCCCGCCCAGGCATCGTGACCGCCGCCATCCTCGGCTTTGCGCATACGATCGGTGAATTCGGTGTCGTTCTGATGGTCGGGGGGAACATCCCCGGCCAGACGCGGCTCATTTCCGTGCAGATCTACGATCATGTCGAAGCGATGGACTATGGCCGCGCGCATTGGCTTGCGGGCGGCATGCTCGCTTCTTCCTTCCTGATCCTGCTCGCGCTCTATTCCCGCCGAAGAGACCGGATCAATGCCTGACGCGGCGACCTCGGACGGCATTGCCGCGCGATTTGAACTCCACCGCACCGCGTTTACGCTGAACGTCGACCTTGCGCTGCCAGATCGCGGGACCACGGCGCTGTTCGGGCCGTCCGGTTCGGGCAAGACGACGATCCTACGGTGTGTCGCCGGTCTCGAACGCGCGCGTTCCGGGTTCCTGGCAGTCGGAGGCGAGGTCTGGCAGGACGAGGACAGGGGCATCTTCATTCCGCCTCATCGCCGCCCGATCGGGGTCGTCTTCCAGGAAGCCAGCCTGTTTCCGCACCTCTCGGTGCTGGGAAATCTGCACTATGGCATGACGCGCGCAGGCCTCACGCCCGATCGGGCCAGCATGGGCGAGATTCTCCCGATGCTCGGGATCGATGCTCTCATCCACCGCGACACGCGGCACCTGTCCGGCGGCGAGCGCCAGCGCGTTGCGATCGCACGCGCGCTCCTGCGCCGCCCGCGCCTGCTTCTCATGGACGAGCCGCTGGCGGCGCTCGACCTCAAGCGAAAGTCGGAAATCCTTCCCTATCTGGAGCGGCTCCACGACGAGCTGGACATTCCGATCCTCTATGTCAGCCATTCCCCGGACGAGGTCGCCCGTCTTGCCGATCACATCGTGCTGATGGACAATGGCCGCGCCGCCGCTCACGGCCCCATCGCGGACATGATGGGGCGCATCGATCTCGCTCCGGGCCTCGCCGAAGATCTCGGCTCGCTCCTGATCGTCTCGGTGAGCGCGCATGAGGATGACGAGATCACCCGCCTGGATTTCGCCGGCGGCTCGATTCTCGTCGGCCGTCAATCCGCGCCGGTCGGCAAGACATTGCGGTGCCGGATCTACGCCAAGGACGTCAGCCTCAGCCTTGCCCACCATGCGGACATGAGTATCGCCAACATCTACCCCGCGACCGTCCACGCCATTGGAGATCTGTCGACGCCGGGGCATGTGCTCGTGGAAACGCGACTGGCAGCGGGTGAAAGGCTGGTCGCGCGGATCACCAGACGATCCTGCGCGCAGCTCGGCCTTCGACCCGGATCACCTGTGTGGGCACAAGTGAAGGCGGTCGCGCTTTTCGGCGAATAGGGTGCGTTTCGCGAGGCAACATCCGCAGTCTCTATCGAACAATGCGTGTCGCCATTGCGACATGATCGCCGCAACACACACGCCAGCGCACGCTTTCCCGCCAATGGCACGAACCCTGCATGACGTGGCACAACCCATCCATGCGGAGGTCCAGATGGCTTACAAGATCATTGCATCCCAGTGCACCGGATGCAGCGCCTGCGAATTCGAATGTCCCAACGCCGCGATCTCGATGAAAGGCGACACCTTCATCATCGATCCGGCCAAATGCACCGAGTGCGAAGGCCATTACGATCATCCGCAGTGCGACACGGTCTGCCCTGTCCCCAAGACCTGCGTTCCGGCCTGATCGTCCATGATCGGGTCCGAGACGCGTCATGGAGGCTGACGAGGATTTCGGCCTGGCGCTCGACTGGCGTGGTCGGGTGATAAAGTGCCGCGAATGTGACCATGTCGCGATGAACAGTGCAGGCCTTTGCGCAAAGGGAAAGGCCTGCATTCGCGACCGGCGCGCGCGGCGCGTCGACCGTTTCCTGGGGGAGCATCGGGAGCTGGCCGACAGCTATCTCGATCATCCCTATTTCGAGGTGCGCGCCTGCGCGGCGCAATATGCGAGCGCATTTCGCCTGCCGCCGCTGCTCGACGATCCCGAGCCCGAGGTTCGCGCCGTCACGACGCTGCGCCTGCCCGCAGATCGCGTCCGCCGCATGGCGCTCGACCCGGACACGCGGGTGCGCGTCGCGGCGGCCGCACGGCTGGAAGGAATGGACCTCATGCCCCTGATTGGCGATCCGGAATATATGGTGCGGATTACCGCCGTTCGCAAAATGCCGCTCGAACTGCTGCCGCTCGTGCGCAACGATCCCGACCCGGAGGTGCGCGCCTGGGTCGCGCGGCGCATCGACCCGCGCGCGCTGGCCGACATGACGTTCGACATCGACCCGCTGGTCCGGCGCGAAGTGGCTGCCCGGCTGCCGGTGGAGCAGTTGCCCCTGCTCGCCGCCGACGGCGACATGCGGGTGCGCTTTGCCGTGGCAGAACGGATCGCGGAGGAAGAGCTGTTCGCCTTCCTGGCCGACGAGGAAGCGGTCATCCGCGACCTGGCGCGCGAGCGCATCGGCAAGGTGCCCTCGCTCGCGCCAAGGCTGGCAGGGTGGAAACCCCGGTCGTCGCTCCGCCTGGTGTGCGACAATTCAGTCCCCAACAATGCCGAGCCCGGCAAGGAGTCCCCGTCATGAAGGTAATGATCCGGCGTTCGGAAGGCGCGCTGTCGGCCTATGTCCCCAAAAAGGATCTGGAGGAGCCGATCGTCGAGACCGAGCGGGACAGCCTGTGGGGAGGCTGGGTGAAGCTCGCCAATGGCTGGGTTCTGCACCTGCCCGAGATGGCCGAGGACACGAAGCTGCCGATCACCGTCAACGCGCGCAAAACGGGCGGCGAGGAGGACTGACATGACCACTGTGCTACTGGACCCGCAGACACTCGTGGCGGACGCCGCGGCCGCCCTTCGCGCGGGCGATCTCGTGCCCTACATCGGGCCGGGCGTCTCCGCTCTCGAGGCGCAGCCGGTGCCCCTGTCGCCGGAAGCGCTCGCCGACTGGTTCGGCACCAGGGTTGCCCTGCCAAGGCGCGCGAAGGGCAATGCCTGGGCGGCGGCGCAGCATATCGAGAGCTACAAGCATCGCAACACCGTGACCGCGCTCATGGCGGAGGCCTTTGCCGCGCCGGTGCAGCCGTCGGCGCTGCATCGCTATCTCGCTACGCTCGATCTGCCGCTGATCGTCGATTCCTGGTATACGGCCGAGATGCGCCGCGCACTGGCCGGGCGCGACGACTGGGTCGAGGTGCAGGGCATCACCCGCGCCGGCATCGGCGAGGACCGCTGGTTCCGCTTCTACCGCCCCGACGGCAGTGCCACGGACGGGGCGAGTGCGGACAAGGCCGCGACCCTCCTCTACACGCCCCATGGCAGCGTCATCCCGGCACAGAACTTCCTCATCTCCGACGCCGATTATGTCGAAGTGCTGACCGAGATCGACATCCAGACCCCGATACCCGAAGTCGTGCGCGACCGGCGGCGGCCGAAGTCCTTCCTCTTCCTCGGCTGTCGCTTCAACGATCAGCTCCTGCGCAGCTACGCACGGCAGATCATCAAGCGGTCGAACGATCCGCATCTGGCCGTCGTCGAGATGGACCGGCTGACGCGCAACGAGCGCGTGTTCCTCGAGGAGCAGAACATCACGCCGATCGACATGCCGCTCGACCGCGCGCTGGAAGGCCTGATGGCCCACTGAACGCAGCACCGGCTATTCCCCCCGGTGCGGCCTGCCCCGCCTCCTCGTGAGGCGGGGCGTTTTGTTTCGAGCGGATGCCGGTTTGTGCGCTTCGCAACATTGCCGGCCATCCCGGCGTCACCAATGCAACAATCCCCTGCCGCACTGCGACATATCCAGGCGGAAACCCCCAAAATCACACGTTGGCACGGGCATTGCATCGGGTTCCTCATAAGCAGCAGCGCGACCGGTGCCGCGCAAATGATCGAGGAACCGCCAATGACCGATCTTGGACAGGAACTGAGCAGACTCGCGACCGCCGGCGACGGCGTGGTCGATATTGCAGACATCATGCAGCAGGTTGCCGAGCACAAGGGATGCGGCACGTCGAGCGAGGGCGGCAAGGCCAGTTGCGGTTCGTCCGGCGGACCCGAGGACATGCCGCCCGACATCTGGGAGAAGGTGAAGAACCACCCCTGCTACAGCGAGGAAGCACATCACCATTATGCGCGCATGCATGTCGCGGTTGCGCCCGCCTGCAACATCCAGTGCAACTACTGCAACCGGAAATATGACTGCGCCAACGAGAGCCGGCCGGGCGTCGTCTCCGAGCGCCTGACCCCGCAGCAGGCGTCGAAGAAGGTGCTGGCCGTCGCGAGCACCATTCCGCAGATGACCGTCCTCGGCATCGCCGGCCCCGGCGATCCGCTCGCGAATCCGGCCAAGACATTCGAGACCTTCCGCCTCATCTCCGAGACCGCGCCCGACATCAAGCTGTGCGTCTCGACCAACGGCCTCGCCCTGCCCGACTGGGTCGATGAGATCGCCAAGTACAAGGTCGATCACGTCACCATCACCATCAACATGGTGGACCCGGAAGTCGGCCAGCACATCTATCCCTGGATCTTCTGGGAGAACAAGCGGCTGACCGGCTACGAAGCCGCCAAGATCCTGTCCGAGCGGCAGTTGCTGGGCCTCGAAATGCTCACCGAGCGCGGCATCCTGGCCAAGATCAACTCGGTGATGATCCCCGGAATCAACGACAAGCACCTCATCGAGGTGAACAAGGCGGTGAAGTCGCGCGGTGCCTTCCTCCACAACATCATGCCGCTCATCTCCGCGCCCGAGCATGGAACGGTGTTCGGCCTCAACGGCCAGCGCGGTCCGACGGCGCAGGAGCTGAAGGCGCTGCAGGATAGCTGCGAGGGCGAGATGAACATGATGCGGCACTGCCGCCAGTGCCGCGCCGACGCGGTCGGCCTGCTCGGCGAGGATCGCTCCGCCGAGTTCACGACCGACAAGATCATGGAGATGGAGGTCAACTACGACTCCGCCGGCCGCGCCGCCTATCAGCAGGCGGTCGAAGCCGAGCGCCAGGCGAAGGTTGCCGCGCGCGAGGAGGAACTGGCCGGGCTGGAAGCCGCGCAGGACATTTCGCTGCTCGTCGCCGTCGCAACCAAGGGCCACGGCGTGATCAACGAGCATTTCGGTCACGCCAAGGAGTTTCAGATCTACGAACTCTCCTCGACGGGCGCGAAGTTCGTCGGCCATCGCCGCGTCGATCTCTACTGCCAGGGCGGCTATGGCGACGATGACAGCCTGGAGACCGTCATCCGTGCGATCAACGACTGCCACGCGGTGTTCGTCGCCAAGATCGGCGGCTGCCCCAAGGCCGACCTGACCGCCGCAGGCATCGAGCCGGTCGACCAATATGCGCATGAATATATCGAGAAGTCGGCGCTGGTCTGGTTCAAGGACTATCTGGCGAAGGTCGCTTCGGGCGAGATCACCCATGCCGAGCGCGGCGATGCGGCGATCCGTCAGGGCGCACTGATCTCGGTGGCCTGAGCGATGGCGTACAAGATCGTCGCCTCGCAATGCACCAACTGCACGGCCTGCGAAGCCCTGTGCCCGAACACCGCCATATCGGAAAAGGGCAACAGCTTCGTCATCGACCCGGCGCTGTGCACCGAATGCATCGGCCATTTCGACAGCCCGCAATGCGTGGCGATCTGCCCGGTCGATGACACCTGCGTCATCGATCCCGCGCAGCCGCGCTATCAACCCGTCTGAACGAGGAGCAGCGACGATGAACCTGACCATCACCCGGGCCGCGGCACGGTTCATGCGGATGATGATCCTGGCCGACGGCACGCCCGGCAGTGGCTTTCGCCTCTCGGTGTCGCCGGGGGGATGTTCGGGCCTGTCCGCCGAGATTGGGGTGGCGGATGAGCCTGCTAACAATGAACAGGCGGTCATCGTGGACAATGTCCGCCTGTTCCTCGACGCGCAAAGCCGCATCCTGCTGCAGGACGTGACCGTCGATTTCGTGGACACGATGAGTTCGCAGGGGCTGGTATTTCACGATCCGAAGCAGGTCGCCTGCGCGACGAACGGCGCGCACTGAGGGCGGAGCGCGCGATGGCCGGCCCCACGATCAAGGGATTTGCCGATCCGTCTTCGGGTCTGCAGGACGCGATGCTCGCCAGCCCGCTGCTGGGCGGATCGCTTCCGGCTGACGCCGCCCGGCATCTGGAGAAGGCCGCGCTCAGCTATCATCTGACCGACGTCGCGGAGACCCATCTTCACGCCGCCCATGCACTGGCACCGGATCATGCGGCGGTGCTGATCGCCTTCTATCGATTCTATTTCTACAAGGGCCGCCTGTTCGAGGCCCTGCAACTGGCGCGTGCCTGCATCCGCAAGGCGTTGCAGGAAAATGTGCTGGAACCCGACTGGCGCGACGTCCGGGCGGACGATGCGCCCTTCAGCGAGTGGGATGCGCTGGAACCGCGCTTCTTCCTCTTCGCGCTCAAGGGCTATGCCTATCTCAATATGCGCCTCGGCTATTTCGCCGAGGGGCGCTGCGCCGTTGAAAAGCTGCTGGAACTCGATCCGCTCGACCGCATCGGCGCGCGCGTTCTGCTTGATGTGCTCGACCGCATGGACGTGGACGATGAGTGACGCCGCCGCCCTGCCCTGGGTCGAGCCCGGCGACGAGCGCATCGACTGGCGCGGGAATGCCATTGCCTGCACCGCATGCCCCCATGTCGCGCTCGGTCGCTGCGAGCCCGGCCATGCCTGCGTCGAGGATCGCTACGCCCGGCGGATCGACCGCTTCTTCGACTGGAACCCCGAACTCGCCGACCGGCACGTCGGGCACCCGCATTTCGAGGTGCGCGCCATCGCGGCGAAGCATGCCGATGTCTTCCTTCTGCCCGCGCTCCTCGATGACGAGGAGGAGGCGGTGCGCTGGAACGCGGTGCGCAGGCTGCCGGCACGCTACAAGCTCCGCTTGCGCAACGATCCCCACCGCGAGGTCCGAATCCGCGTCGCCGGCGAACTTGGCACCGCCGACCTGATACCCATGCTGGACGACAGCGACTATTATGTGCGGCTCGTCGTCGCGCGCCGCATTGATCCCCCGCTGCTAAGAGCTTTGATCGCGGACCCCGAGCCGGAAGTGCGCCGGGTTGTCGCCGACCGTCTGCCGCTTGCGATGCTGGCACCGATGGCGAAGGATGCCGACGCGGCTGTTCGCCTCCGCGCCGCCGAGCGGATGAGCGAGGAGGCCGTCAGCGCCATGCACGATGACGACGACTGGCGCATACGCCATGTCGTTGCCAGCCGCGTGCACGACCGCCGACTGCTTCGCCGGCTGACCGACGATCCCGACCCGATCGTGCGCGAGACAGCAGCGAGCCGCCTGAACTTTCCCGATCCGATCATCCCGGAGGCCGTGTCATGAGCAACATCGTGCGCGACAGCGAGGTCGTCGAACTCAACGCCCCGCCCTGGTTCAACTATGGCGACAAGGTCCGCGCCCGCCGGACGGTGCGCAACGACGGCACTTACGCCGGCAAGGAGATCGGCGACGTGCTCGTCCGCAAGGGCGAGGAGGGCTTCGTTGTGTCGATCGGCACCTTCCTGCAGCAATTCTACATCTACGGCGTCGAGTTCATCGAGAGCGGCAACCGCGTCGGCATGAAGCGCAAGGAGCTCGATTCGGCAGACACGGAGGCCGACCTCGACATCCCGCTCCCCTGCTCGAAACTGCCCGAACCCCGTGCACTGGGGGGGAGCGCATGATGTTCGACATTCGCGAGCCCGTCTATCAATGGGGCCAGCGGGTCCGCGCGACGGCCGACCTCGTCAATGACGGAAGCTATCCCGATCACCCCGCCGACGCACTGCTGGTGGCGGCAGGCACGACCGGCGAGGTCGTCAATGTCGGGCACCATGGCGAGAGCAATACCCCCGTTTACCTGGTCGAATTCGGAGAGCGGCTTGTCGTCGGCTGCTTCGAAGAAGAGCTGGCCGCGGCGTGAGGGGGCGAGCCATGTCGATCTCTGCCTTCTGGAACACAGCCGGGGACAGCCTCGTCCGCCATCCCAACGAGCTGGACCTGCGCCGCGTCGCCCGGGCGCTCAAGACGCGCCAGCGCTACCGCTATGTCGAGCCGAGCGTCCTGCCGACGGAGGATGGCTATCTGATCCGCTCGGCCTGCTGTTCGCGCAACATCGATCCCGATGGCGGCGTCATCGACATCGCCCTGCTGCGCTGGGACGACAGTCCTCCGGGCTGGTGCCTCTACCGCAGGGATCATGCTGCGCAAGGGTGGATCACCGACAGCCGCTTTGCCCGGCTGCCCGAACTGTTCGAGCGCCTGAACAGCGATCCCGACCGGATCTTCTGGCAATGAAGGAGAGCGCGTCATGAGCCTGAACCAGAACGATCTGGACGCGATCGACGGCGTCCTGTCGGCATGTGGCGCATCGGCGGTACGCAGTGCCGCCGCCGATCTGCGCGCGCGCTTACCAGGGCTTGTCGTGCTGTCGTGCGATGCTGCCGACGTCCTCGAGGACCCCTGGCGAAGCTATCCGGCGATCGACCTGCATTTCGTCGATACCCGCAATCACTGCACCGAGATGACGCGCGATCCGGCGGTCGCGACGGGCTTGCTGCTCGCGGCGCGTGGAGAGAGCGCATGAGCGCCCCCCTGTCTCTCGTCCCCCCGGCGAACAGCGGCGACGGGTGGATCCTCCAGTCGGACCCCGATTTCTCCCAGGCGGACCTGGCCGCGGTCGATGCCGTGCTGCGCGGCGCGACTCTGGGCGCGGGCGCGCAGGTGGAGCAGCTCGAAACCGCCTTTGCCGCCTATACCGGCAGGGCCCATGCGATCGCAGTCGCCAGCGGAACCATCGGCCTGCTCCTGACCCTGACCGGCCTCGGCATCGGCCCCGGCGACGAGGTGATCCTGCCCGCCTATGGCTTTCGCGAAACTGGACATGCCGTCGCGCTGAGCGGCGCGACTCCGGTGTTCGCCGACATTGATTATTGGGCGGGTACCATCGCGCCCGACAAGGTCGCCGACAAGCTGACGCCGGCAACCAAAGCGATCATCGGCAGCAATGCCAACGGCCATCCCGCGGCCTGGCCCGAACTGCGCGCACTGGCCGATGCGCACGGCCTTCATCTGATCGAGGATTCGACGGAAGCCATTGGGTCTCGGCACAAGGCGGGAATGGTCGGCAGCTTCGGTGACGCCGCGATCTTCGACTTCGCGCAGCCGGGCGTGATCGCCTGCGGCGAGGGTGGGATCGTGGTGACCGACGACATCGACCTCGCCATGGCGATCCGGCGCCGTCGGGCGCGGCGTCCCGACGATCGGCATTCGTTGAGCCTGACGACCGACACACCGCTCCAGGCGGGCATGAGCGACATCATCGCCGCGCTCGCCCTGTCACAACTGCGACGCATAGACCTCCTGCTCGAACGGCGGCGGGGCATCCAGGCGCTCTACGATCACTTCATGCAGAGCTTCGAGGGGATCAAGCCGCCCTATGTCGCCCCGGACGTGACCGAGGCGCACTGGTTGCTCTATATCGTCCATCTCGGCACGCGCTTCACGCGGTCGGCGCGCGACCAGATCATCGAGGATCTGCGCACCGAGGAGATCGATGTCGCAGCCTATTGCGCGCCGCTTCACCTGCAGGATTACTACCGCCGGCTCGGCTGGAAGAAGAAGGACCTCTTCGTCACCGAGAAGCTTGCCGACCGTGCGGTCGTGCTGCCGTTCCACGCCCATCTGCGCGAGGACCAGATCGCCTTTGCCGTCGCCCGCATGAAGGAAAGCTCGATCAACATCGGGGCGGGGACACCCATCTACTGACATTGGAGACCATGAATGACGACCGTTACGATCATGCCGTCGGGCAAGACAGTCGAAGCCGGAGAAGGCACTTCGCTGCTGTCCATCATCCTTGGCACCGACCAGAAGATCCAGCATAATTGCGACGGCAAGGCGACCTGCGGCACCTGCCACATCTTCGTCCTCGAAGGCCGCAAGGGCGTCTCCAAGATCACCCGCGAGGAGAATGAGAAGCTCGACAGCATTGTCGGCGTCGGCTCCAAATCCCGCCTCGCCTGCCAGGCGACCCTTCTCGGCACCGAAGACGTTACCGTCGAAGTGCTGAGCTTTCGCTAAGGCCCGCGCCATGCCGATGGACGGACCCGAGATCGAACAGCGCATCATGGCGGCCTTCCCGGACGCCAAGGTGGTGATGGTGGACCTCGCCGGCGACGGCGACCACTGGGCCGCGCGCGTCACCAGCGAGGCGTTCCGCGGCAAGACCCGTATCCAGCAGCACAAGCTCGTCTATGCCGCCATCGGCGACGATCTGGGCGGAACCCTCCATGCGCTGGCGCTCCAGACGTTCCTCCCCGCCGACTGATCCCAAGGAGACACCCATGTCCACCAGCGACCGCATTGCCAAGATCATCGCCGACACACCCGTAGTCCTGTTCATGAAGGGCGTTCCCGCCGCCCCGCAATGCGGGTTTTCCGCTGCCGTCGTGAAGGTGCTGAACGCACTGGGCGTGCCTTATGAGGGGATCAACGTCCTGGCCGACCCGTTCCTGCGCGAAGGCATCAAGGAATTTTCGGACTGGCCGACCATTCCCCAGCTCTACGTCAAAGGCGAGTTTGTCGGCGGCTGCGACATCGTGCGCGAGATGTACGAAAGCGGCGAACTGCAGACCCTCGTCGCCCCGGCGAGTGCCGGCTGATGGAGTTGCCCGAGGAGCTTCCCCAACTCTACAAGCGGCACATCTTCGCGTGCGGGACACAGCGACCGCCGATGCACCCGCGCGGCAGTTGCGGCAACAGCGGTGCGCAACCGCTGTGGGAACGGCTCGGCCAGAAGATCGAGGCGCTTGGTCTCGGCGGTGAAGTCGGCTTCACGATCAGCGGTTGCCTCGGCTTCTGTTCTGCGGGGCCGCTGATGGTCATCTATCCCGAAGGCGTCTGGTACCGCCCGCAATCGGAAGCGGATATCGACCAGATCGTAGACCTGCATCTCCGGCAGGACAGGCTGGCCGACGATCATGTCGTCATATTGACGCGCTGACGGTCGGGCGCGAACAGCCTTCGATCGACGCATTCGCGTCCTGAAGTTGCAAGCCGACGGCCCGATCCACGACCGCCGCGTCGAAGCCGGCGCAGCGCCAGTCGCCGGCTTCGACCAGCGGCCGTCGGATGAGCAGGGGATCGGCGAGGAGGAGCGCCATGGCCGTAGCGGCATCCACAGCGAACGGATCGACCTCGCCCGATTTGACGCGTGGCGACGCACGGTTGAACCACTGGTTGACCGGCAGCCCGACGAAAAACGGGCCGAGCCGCGCGGCTGTCCAGGGTTCGGTCAACAGGTCAAGCGCCTCAACCGTGTGACCGGCATGGCGCAGCATCGCCCGTTGCCGGGCATTGGTCGCGCACCCCGGCTTCTCGTAAAAACGGATATGCGCCATTGCAGCGCGCCTTAAAGGCCGCCGAGCTGGACCAGCGTTGCGCCGCCTTCCCGACCGAGGATGGTATCGACCTTCTTGCGCACCGCCTCGAGCGTCAGCGGCTTGACGAGCGCGCCATGAGCGCCCGCCTTCAGCGCGGCGACGGCGGTGGCTTCATCCTCCTTGCCCGTGACGATGAGAATGCGGACAGCAGGATAGCGAGCTGTGATCTCCGCGATCAGCTCCGGTCCTTGCGCAGCCACGATCGACACGCCGAGCAGGATCACATCGGGTTCGAGCCAGCCCTGCCCCTTGGCATAGGCGTCTTCAAGGCTTCCCAGCTCGTGCGTCTCGATCTCGTCGTGCAGCATGAACTGCAGTGCGGCGCGTGTGATCTCGTCCTCGTCGACCACGAACACACGGCGCTGATCGACGGCCTTTGCGGTCTCGACGCCTATCTGCATGCTTGAGCTCCTTTCGCTACTGATGTCCCGGAAACACAGCAAGAATCGTTCCAAAGTACGAACCCGCGGTTCCGGCGCGATCCGGCCGATGACTCGATGCGACAGTGCTGTGGTCTTTGTGACAGTCGTACCCTGTTTGTCGGTTTCGACACATGCCGACATCTGTGTCGCAACTCTCTCCCGCCGACCGGAGACCCACGCAATTCAGAGCTTTTCTGCTTTTGGCACAGGAGTTGCTTAGCTTCCGGTGCAGCAGGCGAAAGCGACCATCAGGCCCATTTCGACCGCTGCACCGACGCTGAGGACACGAGGCGACGGAACACCCCCGGCGACGTCCGCCAGCACTGGATTTGTGAGGAGCAGAACATGTCACTTCGTCAAATCGCCTTCTACGGCAAGGGAGGCATCGGTAAGTCGACCACCTCCCAGAATACCCTTGCCGCGCTTGCCGACCTCGGCCAGCGCATCCTGATCGTTGGCTGCGACCCCAAGGCCGACTCCACCCGCCTGATGCTGCATGCCAAGGCCCAGGACACGATCCTCTCGCTCGCCGCCGAAGCCGGTTCGGTCGAGGACCTCGAGCTCGAGGACGTGATGAAGATCGGGTACAAGGACATCCGCTGCGTCGAATCCGGCGGTCCCGAGCCGGGCGTCGGCTGCGCTGGCCGCGGCGTCATCACCTCGATCAACTTCCTCGAGGAAAACGGCGCGTATGAAGACATCGACTATGTCTCCTACGACGTTCTCGGCGACGTGGTCTGCGGCGGTTTCGCCATGCCGATCCGCGAGAACAAGGCGCAGGAAATCTACATCGTCATGTCCGGCGAGATGATGGCCATGTACGCGGCCAACAACATCTCCAAGGGCATCCTGAAGT
>CAZHGR010000073.1:0-14741 GCA_964532255.1 uncultured Sphingobium sp. | reverse complement strand
CTTCCTCGCGATAAGGCATCTTATGGCGAGCTGCGCATAAGATGCCCCAGGCCTCGGCGTAGGCATCGTAAACCGCGATCTGACCCTCTGTGAGGCAATGCTCGAGGATGTCGTATTCGACGCCCGCGAAGGACAAGGCACGCGCGGTGTAGAGGCCGAGTGATTTGAGATCGCGCGCGACCAGTTCCATCGCAGCGATGCCGCCATCGCGGATATCGGCCACGAAAGCTTCCCGGTTGGCAAAGGCGGTCTCCGGCCCCCAGAGTCCCAGGCGCGTTGCATAGGCGAGGTTGTTGACGTCCGAGGCACCGGTCGCGGAGGCGTAGAGCACTCGGGCGCGGGGCAGCAGGTTCTGCAGGCGCACGCCGGCGATGCCCTGTTCCGAACCTTTGACACGGCCACGCGAACCCTCACCCCCAGCCGCATTGGCCATGGCGTGCGCTTCATCGAAGACGATCAGCCCGCCGAAATGTTCGCCCGCCCATTCGATGATCTGGTCGAGACGCGTGGCATCGCTCCTGCCGGAGCGCAGGGTCGGATAGGTGACGAAGAGAATACCTTCCCGCATCGAAACCTTCGTGCCGAGCTTCCATTGACCGAGTGGCTGAATGTCGATGGGCAAGCCTCCCAGGGCCAACCAGTCGCGCCGTGCGTCCTCCAACAGGGCTTCGTTCTTGGATATCCAGATGTGGCGTTTCTCGCCGCGCACCCAGCGGTCGAGAATGACGCTGGCGACCTGGCGCCCCTTCCCGGCCCCGGTGCCGTCGCCGAGGAAGTATCCCATACGATAGGCTTGACCTTCGGCGCTGGGTTTGAGGATACAGCCTTTGTCTTCCGGCGCGAACCTGCCGGGAAGATCGCGCGCATGAGCGTTGGCCGCATAGATCAGTGTTTCCGCCTGCGCCGACGAGAGCAGTCCCTTGGCGATGACGCCAGAAGGCAACAAGGGCACTTGTGTCGGGATTGGCGCGGTGATCGAACCCATGGCTACGGACTCGACCAAGGGCGTTGGATGATCGGCGGCATCCGGGATCAAAATGCGGCTTGGCCGATAGGGCAGATAATGCCCGACCTGCTCGGCGATCGGCGCGGGTTCGGTCAAGGCCTCAAAGGTGCATGGAACAATGTCCGTCGCGGCACCTGCGCGCGCGGGTGGAACTGGGCGCAGGCTGCTCCTGCCAGTTACGAGGCTCAGCAGAGCTCCCTGCGGCCTTGTCGGCATTGCCGCCGGGAACTGATCGGTCTCCCTCGGCGGCAGGGCATCGATGAGGCCACACAGCTCGGAAAGCGTGAATGTGGTCGCCGCAACGGGATCGTTGCTCGTCAGGGTCTTGTCGAGGACGATAAGCCTGGTCGTGATCGAGGTGCCCGAGCGCACGAAAGCGCGTTCGATCCGGGCATTGATGCGCACAGCGACAGGACCGGTCGTGCCCGAAACAAAGCGATGCAGATCGAACCACTCGGGCATCACAGCAACGAGCCTGCCGCCTGCCGCTAGCCGCTTCCAGGCCGAGCGCAGGTGCCGACCGCCCGTTCGCCCATCAGCCCCGCGCTCCACCCCATGCGAATAGGGTGGGTTCATCAGGACGACGCTGGGGGCAAGATTGGGATCGAGCAACTCGTCAATCAGCTCACCGTCATGGCCGGAAAGCGTGGCTTGCGGAAACAGGTTGGCAAGGCATTCACGGCGGAGCGGCGAGATTTCGTTCAGGGCAAGACGGGCACCGGCGGCCTCGGCCCACACCGCCAACATCCCCGTGCCGGCAGACGGTTCGAGCGCCACCTCGGATTCGCCGAAGGCGCAAGCGCGTGCGGCAAGCCAGGCGAGGTGTGGCGGTGTGGCAAACTGTTGCAACTCGATTTGCTCTTCGCTTCGCACAGTCTGGTTCGGCACCTGGGCTTCGAGCCGGTCAAATGCGTCCCTGGCTGTTTCGGGTGATGATGACGGACTGAGCTTCGAGTTCCCCTGCAACCAAAGGACTTGCGCGAGTTCGAGCGCGGCATGGGCATCGCGGACCGACCAGCGGGCATCAGCATCGCTGCCGCCGAACTGCTCAGTCAGAACGGAGTTGAGGATGGGACGCGTGATGACCTCGCCGATATCAAGGCGGGCTGCGAGCGATCTTGCTGCCGTAAGGACCAAAGGCTCGGGTGAGATTGGAAAGGCAAACGCAGGTGACAAATTGGACATGGGACCTCCTGACGAGACCCAATCCGTTTGCAGGCCTCAAAAGCCCCAAAGCCCACTCTCCTCTGGACCTGCTCAGGCACCCGCCATGGCTCGCGCCGTCAGAACATCGTTCCAGTCATCGCCTTCCTTCCCGGGGCGCCTCGGCACGATCCGGCAACCCTCACATTGATAAGCCTCGCGGGCGCGCTCTTCGGCGAGGTTGCCGCCGGCATCGTGATCGATGAACAGGTGGAGTTCGCGCACGCTTTCAGGAATGGTCACCAGGCCAAACCGCTCATTGCCGAGTGTCGCCCAACACGGGATCCCAAAGAGCTGCTGGGCTGAAAGTGCGCTTTCGATGCCCTCAGCAAGGCCGAGCCTGCCGCCGCGCGGCATGGCCAACCGGACTGCGCCCGAGCCAAGGCTGCCCAGCGCGCGCTTGGGACCATCGAAACGCGCCAGGCTGGAAGTTTTCGGCTCAAGGAATGTCCGGTGAAGTGCCAGTATGCCCTCGTCGTTGCGAACAGCGGCGAGCATGGCAGGCAGGAACCGGACCGATCCCTTGGGGCCAAGCGGTGTACGAGCGTGGTAGCGCAGGTCGGGCGACGATATCCTGATCTGGCGGCCCGCAAGATAGGCTTGTGCCGGGCCATCCGCCAGGGCCGAGGCTGCCCGCCACAGCCTGAGGGCGTTCTGGTTGACAACGTCGTCCCTGGTCCGCGGCGCAATCGGCTCCCCTCTGCCGTCGAAAAGCTCAGCAGCTTTGACACCAATCCGGTCCAAGCTCGCCAAGACCGCCTCGTTTGAGCATCCCGCAAAGCAGTGGAACAGGATCGCGCGAACACCGATGGTGACGCTTAGTGACGGCGTGCGATCGTCATGTGCAGGGCAGCAACACATACCGCGTGACCGCGACCAGGTGCCATCAAGTGCTTCGACAATTTCCCGGGCACGCTTTTCCAGGCGTTCCGGCACTCGGGTACGGGGCATGGGCTATCTCCAGTCCAACATGCCTCCACCGCGCAGCCTCCGCTCTGCGCCCATTACAATGCGTTTTCCTACAACACATGTTCTTTATATGTTCTCAATCGATTCGGCTAGAGAAGGAATCGACGATGAGACTGAAATTCGTTGGCTTGGCCATGGTGGCAGCATGCGTATGCAGCGGGCCACCTGCGTTTGCTCAGGAGCGAGCAGCTGCTTCTCTCGAAAACCAGGAACTACAAACCACGGGTTTTCGCGTGGAGGAAAAGCCCGACGGTTTTCAACTGGTGACGCATGGAGTGTGGAAAGCCCCGGCATCCGAACAAGCCGTTGCTATGGCTCCTTCTATCGGACCTAACCCATTCTATGCGACCAAGCCGAGCCGCGGTTCCGCCAAACAGGCGACAAGCTTCAGGAGGGCGGTGTACTTGCCGCACGTCTATGCCGCTGAGGCACAGTTTTCTCTGCCTTCGGGGCTGCTCGACGCGCTCATCTGGACCGAATCGCGGTATAATCCTGTCGCCGTCAGCAGAGCTGGAGCGGCTGGCCTTGGGCAACTGATGCCTGGCACCGCTCGTGACCTCGGAGTCTCGAACCGGTTCGACCCGAAGGAAAACCTCCTGGGAGCCGCGCGCTACCTGCGGCAGATGCTCGACAAGTTTGGGGTGGTTCACCTCGCGGTGGCCGCCTACAACGCTGGCCCCGGCGCCGTGGAACGCTCCGGAGGCATCCCGCTCAACGGCGAAACTCCTGGATACGTCCGGGATGTGCTCAACCGTTGGCGATTCTGACATTGAAGAGGTCTGATTTGAGTGGCTCACGCAAACGCGTGGTCGGTAGTTTGAGCCACGGCCAACGCGGCTTGATCCTGACCACAAACGAGGATGAAGTTTGGATCCTCGAGCGCGACGAAAGCGGCGATGACCTTGTCGGGAGCAAGGTCATCGTGGAAGGGGTAGTCACCGGCTTCGATCGTCTGCGCGTTGACTGGATTGGCAGCGCATAGCGGCCAATGGCGAACGCTGGCTCAAGCAGCCTTCTTGCGTGTTTGCGACAAACCCATTTTCTCCTGATCGGCGAGAAAGTCAGCCCAGTCCTGCATCATCCTGCGCCGTGGGACCAAATACTCGGCAGCATTGTAGGCCCCGCGCACCTCATTGTCCTCTGAGTGGGCCAGTTGCATTTCGACCCAGTCCTCGTGATACCTTCGTATCCACATGGCCGGTTTGCCGAATTCAACCAGTTGCTCGTTTGCCCACGTGCTCGCAAGTCCCCTGAAGCCATGCACAGTCTGCCTCGAATGATATCCGAGGCGATACAAAGCATAGATCATGGTATTCTCGGACAGCGGCTTCTTCGGCGCCACCCCGGGAAACAGGAATTCGCCGGTACTGGCAATAATCATGCGCCGGGCGATCGTTGCAGCCTGCTTTGAGAGCGGCACAAAGTGCTCGCGGCCCATCTTCATCCGTTCAGCGGGAATCCGCCAAACCGGCGCTTTGCCGTCCAGGTCTTCAAACTCGGATCTCACAGCGAACCGAAGCTCCTTGGTTCTAACCCAAGTCAGGAGCGCAAACGTCACAGCGTCGCGAGTGATCGCAGACCGCCGGTCTCCCTCCTCCTCATACTTTTGGAGCTTCAGCAGGAACTGAGGCAACTCGGTCAGCGGCAGCCGGCTCATATGCTTGACGCGCGGACGAGGCTTCAAGGCGCCCCGCAGGTGGGTAGTCGGATCGGAAGATACCAATCCACAAGCGATCGCGAATTGGAAGATCTGACCGACACCCTGCTTGGCCCGACGGCTGATATCCAGAGCTCCCCGTGCCTCAATCTTGCGGATCATCTCAAGCACGTCTGGCGGAGTGATCTCATGCATCATCTTGCTCCCCAAGGCGGGGAACACATCGCGTTCTAGCCGTGACCAGACGCGCTGCGAATGGGCAGCATCGAGGCTTGATTCTCGGTTCTCGTGCCAGCGTTGAGCAACGGACAAGAATGTAGCCGCGCCTTCAGGCATCATGTCCGCCTTGTTGGCCATCGGATCCTTGCCCTGGGCGAGCAACTGTTTGGCCGCACAACGTTTTTCGCGCGCAGCAGAAATCCCCAGATCAGGGTAGGCACCGAACGACAGCAGCTTTTCCTTGCCGCCGAACCGGTACTTCATACGCCAAAGCTTTGAACCGTTTGGCTGCACCAGGAGGAACAATCCCTCACTGTCGGCCAGTTTATAGGCACGGTCTTTTGGCTTGGCGTTTTTGGCTTCCAACTCTTTGAGAGGCATTGGGGGTATCGCTCCATTTGTGCACCCCGAGAAAATACCCCCAAAATACCCCCACGCCAAATCTGGCTGCATGCGGAAGCGCTCGGCTGCACATGGACGCGAATCACCCGCAACCCCTAGGAATTCTGCGATTTTCTGGAAGAATCCGGAAGTCTGTGGAAGCTTCCGGAAAAGGGGGTGGTAGCGGAGGAGGGACTTGAACCCCCGACCCCAGGATTATGATTCCCGTGCTCTAACCAGCTGAGCTACTCCGCCACTTTGCGTGTCAAACACGCCAAGCCGCCGCGTACGCGACGGGTGGAGCGGGGCCTATATCGGGGCGCAATCGAGGGGTCAATAGCCGCAGCCGATGGTTGCGTGTCCATCCACACTCTGGCAACGCGCCATGGGGATAAGCGCCGCTGCGGCAACATATGCGCGGCGCGTGGCGAAGAGGGACTGAACGGCGATGAGCCATTTTGATGTTCTGATTGTCGGGGCGGGGCATGCCGGTGCGCAGGCCGCCATCATGCTGCGCCAGTTGAACTTCGAGGGCAGCGTGGGCATGATCGGCGACGAGCCCGAGACGCCCTATGAGCGCCCCCCGCTCAGCAAGGAATATCTTGCCGGAGAAAAGCCCTTCGAGCGCATCCTGATCCGCCCTGTCTCCTTCTGGGCCGAACGCAATATCGAGATGCTGCTGAACAGCCGCGTCGTCGCCGTCGATGCCAAGGCGCATGAGGTCACGTTGAAGGACGGCACCACGCACAGCTATGGCACGCTCATCTGGGCCGCCGGCGGCACGCCGCGCCTGCTGACCTGTGCCGGCGGCAATGCGCAAGGCCTCTTCGCCATCCGCCGCCGTTCCGACATAGAGGCGCTGATGGCGGTGCTGCCGTCGGTCGAGCGCGTCGTGATCGTCGGCGGCGGCTATATCGGGCTGGAGGCGGCGGCAGTGCTGCGCAAGCTGGGCAAGGAGGTCGTGCTTCTCGAAGCGCTCGACCGCGTCCTCGCGCGCGTCGCCGGGCCGGAACTGTCGGCCTTCTATGAGGCGGAGCATCGCGCGCATGGCGTCGATCTGCGCACCGGCGCACGGATGGACTGCATCGAGGTCGAAAATGACCGCGCGGTCGGCGTGCGCATGGCGGACGGCAGCGTCCTGCCCGCCGACATCGTGATCGTCGGGATCGGCATCGTTCCCGAGACCGGCCCGCTGATCGCGGCGGGCGCGACGGGCGGCAATGGCGTCGATGTCGATGGCTTCTGCCGCACCAGCCTGCCCGACATTTATGCCGTCGGTGACTGCGCATCGCATGCCAACCATTTTGCGGAGGGCAACCAGATCCGGCTCGAATCGGTCCAGAACGCCAACGACCAGGCCAAGCTGGCCGTGCAGCACATCATGGGTGAGGCGACCAAGGAATATGACGCCCTGCCCTGGTTCTGGTCGAACCAATATGATCTCAAGCTGCAAACGGTCGGCCTGTCGACCGGTTACGACCAGACGGTGCTTCGCGGCAACCCCGCCCAGCGATCCTTCTCGGTCGCCTATCTTCGCGGCGGAAAGCTGATCGCGCTCGATTGCGTCAATGCGGTCAAGGATTATGCGCAGGGCCGCGCCCACGTCCTGTCGGGCGCGCATCTCGATCCGGCGCAGCTTGCCGACGCGAGCATTCCCCTGAAGGAGGTTGGACTGGCCTGAAGCCCACGCCGGGGTTCAGCCGCGAAAGCTGTAGCTGGCGATGGGGGACCAAGGTCCGCCGCGATAATGCCAGGCGGCCAGACCGGTGATGGCCAGCGGACGCGGCCGGAAGTCGCGTTCCACCTCGGCCAGCGTCGCACGCGCTTCTGCGGGCGAGACCTTGTTCTGGATGGTGATGTGAAGACGCGGGACCGCCTGGTCCTGCGGCGTAAGCATGCCCCGGAACGCCTCCGCCAGCTCGGCGCGCATCGCAAGCAGGTCCGGGCTATCGACATGGATGGCGACACCGCGCCCGAGGTTCAACAGGCGGTCGATCCGCGCGGCGGGACGCGAGCCCCGTGCAAGCGCTCCGAGACGCCGCTTGACCTCGTCCACAAAGGCGGGCGGCAGATGATGGAACAGCGTGATATGCGCCGCCAGATGGTTGCGCTCCGGCGGAAAATAGCGACGGCGCAGATCGTCTGCCCAGCGCTGGTCGGCGGGGCCCATCTGCGCCGTCACGATGATGGGGTGGGCGCCCGTCGCCGGGGCACCCTCCTCCACGATCAGGCCTTCGGGTGCGACTTCACCCATTCCAGCACCGGCTCGGGAGCGGATTCGCCATAGGGATCGCCGTTCAGGCCCGCGCTGTTGATGCCCGGCTCCTCGAACCAGCCGGTGATCTTGCCGTCGTCGACGACCATCGCATAGCGCCAGCTCCGCTCGCCGAAGCCGACATGATCCTTGCGGATCAGCATGCCCATGCGGCGCGTGAAGTCGCCCGAGCCGTCGGGGAGCAGCTTGACCTTCTCGACGCCCAGCGACTTGCCCCACTGGTACATCACGAACGCGTCGTTGACCGAGACGCAATAGATCTCGTCGACGCCGGCCTGCTTGAACTCGTCATAGAGGCGCTCGAAGTTCGGCACCTGCTCGTTCGAGCAGGTCGGGGTGAAGGCACCCGGGAGCGAGAAGACGACGGCGCGCTTGCCCTTGAACAGCTCGCCGGTCATCACGTCCTGCCAGCGGAACGGGTTGGGGCCGCCGACGCTCTCGTCGCGAACGCGGGTTTTCAGGCAAACATCGGGAACATTACGTCCAATCATCTTCAATCTCCGTTGCAGTGTCTCGCGGTGTGAACGCCCGATGTCATGCGTCGCTTCATTTGTGAAGTGACTAAAACTTGCGTCTCTGAACGATTCTATCGATCAATCCTTCATTTGATCGCGCGCTTGTGCGGTATAAGATCAAGCGGGTTTGGGGGAGGCAGCACATGGACCGGCCATTGGCGTTTTCGCGCGGGCAGCGGTGGACCGCGATCATCCTGTTGGCGTGGAACCTCGTGGGGGTGGCGGCGCTGGTTTCGCAGGCCACCATGGATCTCGACACGCTCGCCCGCACCGATCCCTATCAGGCGCAGATGTTCCTCACCATGCCGTCATGGGCCTGGGCGGCCTATGCGATCGCGATCATTGCCAGTGTCATCGGATCGGTGGCGTTGCTGCTACGAAAGGCGATCGCCGTCCGGATGTTCGCGCTGTCGCTCGCGGCGATGCTCGTCCAGTTCGGGCGCGCATTCCTCGCGACCGACCTGATCGCGGTCAAGGGTTGGGGTGCCGCAGGCTTTCCCGCCTTCATCGTGGCGGTGGGCCTGTTCGCGCTCTGGTTCGCCCGGCGGCTTCGTCGCGCGGGCAAGCTCGCCTGAGCGCGAGTCACATCTCGCCGCGCTGGCGGCGAATCTCGAACCAGATGCGAACATTCTCGTTATGCTGCTCGAGCGTGTCGGCGAAGACATGCCCACCCTTGCCATCGGCCACGAAATAGAGCGCCTTGGTCGCGGCGGGATTGAGAACCGCGTCGATGCTGGCGCGGCCCGGGTTGGCGATCGGCCCCTTGGGCAGCCCGGTCATCGCATAAGTATTATAGTCGTTGACGGCCGCGATCTCCGATTTGCGGATGCGGCGCCCCAGCGGCTTGCCCCTGGTGATCGGATAGATGATCGTCGGATCGGCCTGAAGCATCATGCCCGTACGCAGCCGGTTGTAATAGACGCCCGCCACGATCGGCCGCTCGGCATCGACCGAGGTTTCCTTCTCCACGATCGCTGCCAGCGTGATCGCCTCTTCGGGCGAGGTGACAGCGGCCTGCGGCGACCGCCGGCCCCAAGCCTCCGCCAGATAGGCGGTCATCGCGTCCTGCATCCGCTTGAGGACTGCCGCGCGAGTCTCGCCCTTCTGGAAGGCATAGCTGTCGGGAAGGACCGATCCCTCCGCCGGCACCGGCACGTCGCCGGTCAGCTCCTCCTCCGCCATCAGCCGCTCATGAACCAGGATGGACGGCAGCCCTTCCGGTATCGTGACGAGGTGGCTGATCGTCTTCCCGCCCTGCAGGATGTCGAGGATGTCGGCGCTGCTCGCGCCCTTCGGGATCGCATATTCGCCCGCCTTGATCGGCGTCGAGCCGCCGAGCAGCTTGGCGCGCAGGACGAAGGCGTCGGCGGAGCGGATCATGCCCGCCTCCTTCAAGCGCACCGCCATCGCCGTCAGAGTCGCGCCGGGGGGCACCACGATCGCGCTGTCCTGTGCCAGCGGCCCTTCACGCGTCCAGCCATGGACGAAATTAAATCCCGCCAGCAGCAATCCCGCCAGCGCCACAGCCACGACAATCAGGGCGATGCGGCGCATGACCGTGCGATCAGACCGGGATCATGACCAGGCTGGCATTGGTGCCGCCAAAGCCGAAGCTGTTGTTCAGCACCGCGCGCACCTTGCGCTCCTTGGCCTTGTGCGGGACGAGGTCGACGCCGACGCAATTCTCGCTCGGATTGTCGAGGTTCAGAGTCGGCGGCACGATCTGATCGCGCATCGCGAGGATGCAGAAGATCGACTCCACCGCGCCCGCGCCGCCCAGCAGATGGCCGATGGCCGACTTGGTCGACGACATCGACAGGCCGCCGATCGCGTCGCCGAACAGCCGCCGCACCGCGCCCAGTTCCAGCTCGTCGCCGAGCGGGGTCGAGGTGCCATGCGCGTTGACATAGTCGATGTCGGCGAGCGACAGCCCCGATTTGCGCATTGCCATTTCCATCGCGCGATAGGCGCCCGAGCCCTCGGGATGCGGCGCGGTGACGTGATAGGCGTCGCCCGACAGGCCGTAACCGATCACTTCGGCATAGATCTTCGCGCCGCGCGCCTTGGCATGCTCATATTCCTCGAGCACGACGACGCCCGCGCCCTCGCCCATGACGAAGCCGTCGCGATCCTTGTCATATGGACGGCTGCCGCGCGTCGGGTCGTCGCGGAAACCGGTCGACAGCGCCCGCGCCTGGCCGAAGCCGGCGATCCCGATCGGGCAGATCGCGCCCTCCGCGCCGCCCGCCAGCATGATGTCGGCATCGTCCATCGCGATCATGCGCGCCGCGTCGCCGATGCTGTGCGCACCGGTCGAGCAGGCGGTGACGACCGCATGATTGGGACCCATCAGGCCATATTTGATCGACACCTGACCGGATATCAGGTTGATGAGGCGGCCATGGACGAAGTGCGGGCTGACCCGCTTCGGCCCCTTCTCTGCGAGCACCAGCGATTCGCTCTCGATGCCCGGCAGGCCGCCGATGCCCGCGCCGATCGAGCAACCGGCGCGAAGACGCTCGCTCTCGCTCATGTCGGTCAGGCCGGCATCCTCGAGCGCCTGGCCGGCGGCGTCGATCCCGAATATGATGAACGGATCGACCTGCCGCTGAACCTTGTGGTCGACTCGCAGCGAGGGATCGAAGCCCCATTCATGTCCGGCGGGCTTTACCTCGCACGCATAATTGGTGTGGAATTCGGTGGCATCGAAGCGGGTGATCGTCGCTGCGCCTGAACGGCTGTCGATGATGTTCCGCCAGCTCGTCGCGACATCTCCGCCCAGCGGCGTGACCATTCCGAGACCCGTGACGACAACTCGACGCATTGACCGCTCCTGTCCTTCTTAACCTTTTTTGCGTGTCGGGCACTGCCTGACGCGAAAAACGGCCCCATGGCCCCTCGCATCGCTGGGCCAGAGAGCCGCTTGTCGGGCAGCACGGCCAGCGGAGAGCGGGCTTGCGGCCCGCTCGACCCCTGACGCCGTCTTACTGCTTGCTTTCGATGTAATCGATCGCGTCCTTGACGGTCGTGATCTTTTCCGCCGCATCATCGGGGATCTCGACGCCGAACTCTTCCTCGAAGGCCATGACCAGCTCGACGATGTCGAGGCTGTCCGCACCCAGATCGTCGATGAAGCTTGCGTCTTCGGTGACCTTGTCGGCCTCGACGCCCAGATGTTCGACGACGATTTTCTTTACGCGATCCGCGGTCTCACTCATGAGCCATCCTTCAGCTTGTTGGCGTGCCTGTCTCGCGGTGCCGTAGTGCCAAGAATCACAAGAGGCAAGAGCCAAGCGCGCGCCCAACCGGGCGCTTCTTCCCTACTGATCGACGAAGGCAATCTGGTAGCTGATGACGTTGGCGCGCGCCGACAGGAGTTCGCCGATCAGTCGTCCGTCACGCTCCGTCAGGTCGCGCGGCGGAAGAATATTCGCGCCGGCAAGCTGCTCCAGCAGCGCCTCCACGAGGACGTCATCGGCGGTCCCGTCCGCCACCGCCAGCCGCTGCTCGCCCGCCAGCGTGGCGAGATAGGCGTCGGTCGCTTCCATTATGCGGGGTCCGTCGAGCGGAACCGACGCCATCTCCTGAAGCAGGCCGTGCGAGAAGATCTGCCCGAACAGCACCCGGATGCTGCTGGTCAGCGCATCCGCGCTCCATCGGTGCGCAGTCGCACAGCCGCGCACCTGTTCGCCCCGCGCTGCCATCAGCGCCTCGCCGACATTCGTGTCGGTGCGATAGGCAGCGAAGACCTGCTCGGTCACCTGATCGTCGGCGAGCGTCAGGATGCACTCGATATTCTCGGCCGCGTGCACGGGCGATGCGGCGATCATCATCGCCAAGACGGGCATCGCCCTTGCAAGCTGCTTCATCGTCGACCTCATCCCGATCAGATCATCGCCATGCCGCCGTTGACGTGGAGCGTCTGTCCCGTGACATAGCCCGCGTCGCGGCTTGCCAGATAGACGACCGCGGCAGCGATGTCGCTCCCCTCGCCCATCCGGCCCATCGGGATGCGAGCATTGAGCGCGTCCTTCTGCGCGTCGGCGAGCGCATCGGTCATGGCCGAGGCGATGAAGCCGGGTGCGACGCAGTTCACAGTGATCCCGCGCGAGGCCAGTTCCTGCGCCAGACTCTTGCTCATGCCGATCAGCCCGGCCTTGGCAGCAGCATAATTGGCCTGCCCCGGATTGCCGGTCACGCCGACAATGCTGGTGATCGACACGATCCGGCCGAAGCGCGCCTTCATCATCGGCTTGGCGGCGGCCCGGATCAGGCGGAATGCCGCCTCCAGGTTCACTCGCTGCACATCGGCCCATTCCTCGTCCTTCATCCGCAGGATCAGATTGTCGCGCGTGATTCCGGCATTGTTGACGAGGATGTCGAGCGGGCCGCCCAGCGCGTCGATGGCGGCGGGCACCAGCGCGTCGGCGGCCGCGGGGTCGGAAAGGTTGCACGGCACGATCACATGATCGCCGCCCAGTTCGGCCGCGAACGCACCGAGTTTCTCCTCATTGCTCCCCGACAGCGCGAGCCGCGCGCCCTGCGCCGCCAGCCCCCGCGCCACCGCCGAACCAATACCCCCCGCCGCGCCGGTCACCAGCGCCGTCATACCTGTCAGATCGAACATTCTATTCTCCCTTGATTTGGTTCACGCGGAGACGCGAAGACGCGGAGGGATGGTGGTCATTGACCACACGCCTGATCCCTTCCTTCAACGTCGCGCCACCGAAATTGATGAGCAGCCCAACGGGCTGCTTCGTCAGCCGCAGATAGGTTAGCAGTTGCTTGGCATGCGCGCCGTTCAGTTGCTCCACCGATTTGACTTCTACGATCAGCCTGTCCTCCACAAGCAAATCGACGCGGAAGGCGGCCGGGAAGGTCATTCCCTCGAACTGGATGTCGATCGGCCTCTGCCGATCAACCTTCAACCCCAAAGCGGTCAATCTTCCGGCCAGGACGGTTTCATACACACTCTCCAGAAGGCCCGGCCCCAATGCCCGGTGCACGCGCAGCGACACATCAACCACAACGCCACTGATCGCATCAACGTCGGCCACGGTCCCTCCGCGTCTTCGCGTCTCCGCGCGAACCGAAAATCACAACCGCGCCAGCAGCGCCTCGATGTCGTTCATCTCCAGCAGGCTTGCCGCGCCCGCGTCGGGTGCGATGCGTTTGACCATCGGGGTCAGCACCTTGGCGCCGAACTCGACGAAATCGATGACGCCGGCGTCCGCCATCGCCGCCACCGACTCGCGCCAGCGGACTCGGCCGGTCACCTGCTCGACCAGCCGCTGGCGGATCGCGTCGGGCGCGGCGATCGGCGAGGCGAGGACATTGGCATAGACCGGCACCACCGGGGCATTGACCGGCGCGGCGGCCAGCGCCTCGGCCATCACTTCAGCCGCGGGCTGCATCAGCGCGCAGTGGAACGGGGCTGACACGGGCAGCAGCACGCCGCGCTTGATGCCATGCTCCTTGACGAGAGCGACCGCGCGCTCGACCGCGCCGGCATGGCCGGAGATCACCACCTGCGACGGGTCGTTGTCGTTGGCGACCTCGCACACCTCACCCTCGGCCGCCGCTTCGGCGAGCGCTTCGGCCTTTTCGATGTCCGCGCCCAGCAGCGCCGCCATCGCGCCAACGCCCACCGGCACCGCCGCCTGCATCGCCCGCCCGCGCGTCTTCAGAAGGCGTGCCGTGGTCGCGAGATCCAGCGCGCCCGCCGCGCACAGAGCGCTATATTCGCCGAGGCTGTGCCCCGCGACGAAGTCCGCCTTGTCGGACACCGACACATTGCCCTCGCGCTCCAGCACCCGCAGCGTGGCGATGGCGTTGGCCATGATCGCGGGCTGCGCATTCTCGGTCAGCATCAGCACGTCGGGAGGTCCGTCGACCATCAGCCGGAATAAATGCTGCCCCAGCGCCTCGTCGACCTCCTGAAACACCTCGCGCGCGTGTGGTGAGGCATCCGCCAGAGCCTTGCCCATGCCGACCGCCTGGCTGCCCTGTCCCGGAAAAATGAATGCGCGCATGTCCGCTCCTCGCTATGGTAAATGGCGAGCGCCTATTCACTATTTCGCTGAATCTCCACTCCGAAGTTGATTCCGGCATCCATTTCGGTCATAGGCCCCGCTTCGTCCGCGCCCAGCGCGCGGCGGGAATAGCAGAAAGACAGCCGGAGGGGCGTCCGCATGGGGCGGCGTCAGCGATCGGCCAAGATAGGACGACAGCAGCCCATGCCGTATTACGAGCATGTACTTCTCGCGCGTCAGGACCTCGCCCAGGCGCAGGTCGACGCACTGGCGGAAAACGCCGCACAGATCATCGAAAGCCAGAACGGCAAGGTCACCAAGGTCGAGAACTGGGGCCTGCGCGGCCTCGCTTACAAGATCGCCAAGAACCGCAAGGCGCACTACGTCATGCTCAACATCGACGCGCCCGCGGGCGTCGTCGCCGAGCTCGAGCGCCAGATCCAGATCAACGAAGACGTCATCCGCTACATGACGATCCGCGTCG
>CAZHGR010000072.1:0-14760 GCA_964532255.1 uncultured Sphingobium sp. | reverse complement strand
GAGTCGCTTGGCGATGCCGGGGCCGACCTGCGCGGTGTCGCCGTCGATGGTCTGCTTGCCAGTAAAGATGATGTCGGGGGCCCCGAAATCGCGCGCGATCTTCTCCAGCGCCATCGACAGGGCATAGCTCGTTGCCAGCGTGTCCGATCCGGCGAAATAGCGGTCGGTCAGCAGCACGGCCCGGTCGGCACCGAATGCCAGCGTTTTGCGGAGCGAGTCGGCGGCGGTCGGCGGCCCCATGGTCAGCACCGTGACCTGCCCGCCGAGCCTGTCGCGGAGGCGTAGCGCCTCTTCAAGCGCGAACAGGTCATAGGGGTTGATGATTGTCGGCACGCCCTGCCGCATGATCGTGTTCGTCACCGGATGGACGCGAATCTGCGCGCTGTCGGGGACCTGTTTGATGCAGACGACGATATGCATGGCTCTACTCCCCGGTCAGCGCCGTCAGAGGAACGAAGGGCTTGGGCTGCGGAGCCTTCGGCTCGATGGCTTCCTGGTGGACCTTGAAGAGGCGCTCCGCGATGGGGGACGAGGCGACGAAGTCGGCATAGGCCTGAGCCAGATGCTCCTGGCAAAGCGCGAACATCGCGGCGTCATCGGCGGCGGCGAGCGCGCCTTCCACCTCGCTCCCCTTCAGATACTGCCCCATGCGGCGCATGATGTGCAGCCGCGCCACATGAACGACCTGCGGCACATAGGGCACTTCGAGATAGTCGAAGAACTCCTCGGCGCTCGACAGGCTCTGCAATCGATCAAGCACGCTCATGCGACATCTCCCTGCAGTCCTTGTGGGCACGGTCACGGTGGGCCAGACGCGCCTCGAGGAAGTCGATGCGGTCGAGCAGTTCGGAGAGCGCCTCTCCGACGGGATCGGGCATCAGGTGATGCGAAAGGTCGATGCGGCCGCCGACGATGCGGCGCTCGCGCGGGTCGATGACGATGCGTCCGGGAATGCCGACGACGGTCATGCGCGGGGGCACCGAATCTACGACCACGCTGTTCGCGCCGACGCGCGCACCCGCGCCGATGGTGATGGGGCCGAGGATCTTGGCACCGCAGCCGACGAGCACGCCGTCCTCCAGCGTGGGGTGCCGCTTACCCGGTGACCAGCTCGTCCCGCCTAGGGTAACGCCATGGTACAGCGTCACGTCATTGCCGATTTCCGCCGTCTCGCCGATCACGACGCCCGCGCCATGGTCGATGAAGAAGCGCATGCCGATCGTCGCAGCCGGATGGATGTCGACATTGGTGAGCGCACGCGCAACCCACGAAAGGAACCGCGCCGGAAAACGCCAGCCGCGCCGCCAGAGGCGGTGCGCGACACGATGCCAGATGACGGCGTGGACGCCGGGATAGGTGAGGAGGACCTCCATCCGGCTGTTGGCGGCCGGATCGCGCGCGGCGACGCAGTCGACATCCTCCGCGATCTGACGCCAGAAGCTCATGGCCGCGCTTCCCCAATGGGAGCAGTCGCGGCGTGCATCGCGGCAAGTTCGAGCACGGAGACTGCCCGCTTCTCGCGCGTGGCGCGGGCACGCACCTCGGCGAGGATCACGTCGATCCGCTGATGGTCGCTCTCAAGCCCGATCGAGCGCAGCGTGGAGCGAATGGCCGCGCCGCCGCTGTGCTTGCCGAGGACGATGGTCCGCTCGCGTCCGAACGCGGCCGGGTCGAGCGCCTCATAAGTGCCGGCATCGCGCAACAGGCCGGACACGTGGATTCCCGACTCATGCGCAAACACGCTGCCGCCGACGATCGACTTGGATTCGGGTATGGGGCGCCGCGCCGCCTTGGCCACCATCTCCGCGAGGCTCGTCAGGCGGGAGAGCGACACGTTGGTGCTGCGCCCCTGCGTTTCCCCAAGTGCCGTCACGACCTCCTCAAGCGCCGCATTTCCGGCGCGTTCGCCGAGGCCAAGCACGCAGACGCTGGCATGCGTCGCGCCGCCCCGGATGGAGGCGAGGGTATTCGCCGTCGCAAGGCCGAGATCGTCATGGCCGTGGAATTCGAGTTCGATGTCCGTCTCCGCGCAGAGGGCGCGGAAAATGTCGTGAGTCCGGAAGGGGTCGAGCACCCCGAGCGTGTCGGCAAAGCGGAAGCGGTGCGCGCCCGCGGTTTCAGCCGTCAGGATGACGCGCTTCAGAAAGTCGAGATCGGCCCTGCTCGCATCCTCGCCCCCGACCGACACCCGCAGACCCTGATCGAGGGCATAGTCCACCACCCGCTCGATGCGGTCCAGCACGTCGATCCGTCCGGTGCCGAACTTCGCCCTGATCTGGCGATCGGAGACCGGAACCGACAGATGGACACGGTTGACTCCGGTCAACATCGCCGCGTCGATATCGCCCTCGGTCATGCGGCACCAGGCGATGACTTCTGCGCTGTCCAGTGCTTCGTTGATCGCGCCGAGCGTGGCGATCTCCTCCGCCCCCATGGCCGGGATACCCGCCTCGATCTCGTCCACGCCCGCCGCCTCGATCGCCAGCGCGATCGACAGCTTCTCCGCCGGAGTGAACGCCACGCCCGGCGCCTGCTCGCCGTCGCGCAGCGTGCTGTCGTTGATGATGACGCGGGGCAGGGCAGAGGGCATGGCTTTCACTCCGTCAGGCGTAGGTGGGTTTGAACTCGGAGGTGCGAACGTCGCGCTCGCGCCAGAAAGGCGACATCTCGCGCAGCTTCTCGATGATCGGCGGCATGACCTCCAGCACCCGGTCGACATCGGCGTCGCTGTTCTCGCGGCTGAACGAGAAGCGGATCGCGCCATGCGCTGCGGTGTAGGGGACGTTCATCGCGCGCAGCACATGGCTCGGCTCAAGCGAGCCCGACGTGCAGGCCGATCCCGATGACGCGGCAATGCCGTCGCGGTTCATCAGCAGCAGGATCGCCTCGCCCTCGATATATTCGAAGGCCACATTGGCGGTGTTGGGCAGTCGATTGTCGGTGTCGCCCGTCACGAAGCTGTTGCCGATCCGCTGGAGCAGACCCTTTTCGAGCCGGTTGCGCAGGTCCGCCACGCGGGTCTGCTCGTCTTCCATATGGGCAAGCGCGAGTTCCGCCGCCTTGCCGAGGCCGATGATGCCGGGCGCATTCTCCGTGCCGGCGCGTCGCCCGCGCTCCTGATGCCCGCCGCGCACCAGCGGCCGGAACCGGACGCCCTTCCTGACGTAGAGCGCGCCGATACCCTTTGGCCCGTGCAGCTTGTGACCGGAGAGCGAAAGCATGTCGATCTCGCTCTCGGCCAGGTTAATCGGAATCTTGCCGACCGCCTGCACCGCATCGGTGTGGAAGAGCGCGCCGGCTTCGTGAGCCAACTCGGCGAGGTGTTCGACCGGGAAGATCGTGCCGGTTTCGTTGTTGGCCCACATGATCGACACGATCGCCGTCTTGGGGCCGAGCGCCCTGGCATAGGCCTCCATGTCGAGGCGTCCGCGCGAGTCCACGCCGATGACGTGAACCGTGATACCGCGCGTCTTTTCCAGATGAGCGACCATGCTGAGCACCGCCGGATGCTCGACCGCCGAGGTGATGATCTCATCGCGGCCCGTCTGCGTCTCCAGCGCCGACAGGATCGCGCTGTTGTCCGCTTCGGTGCCGCTCGACATATAGACGATCTCGTGATCGAACGCGGCACCGAGCAGTGCCTGGAGCTGCTTGCGCGCCTTTGACAGCGCGTCGCCGACCTCCGCTCCGAACGCATGCATCGACGACGCATTGCCGAACTGTTCGGTAAAGAAGGGCAGCATCGCCTTCACCACTTCCGGATCGGTCCGGGTGGTCGCATTGTTGTCGAGATAGACCGGGGTCATCGCGCCGCTCCTCAATGATAGGGGGTGACAGGGACGACGATGAGCGGAACACCCACCGCCTCGACAAGGCGGGCCTGGACGCCCTCAATCGTCGCGCCGGACAGGTGGCAACCGACGCAGGCGCCGGTCAGCTTGACCATCACCCGATTGCCGTCGACATCGACCAGCTCGCAGTCACCGCCGTCGCGCTGAAGGCTGGGGCGGATCTGCTCGATCGTCTCCTCGATCAGCTTGATCTTCTGCAGTGTGGTCAGCGGTCCCTTGGCCGGTGCGGCGTTGTTGACGATGCCCTTCTTGACCGGACGGACGAAGGCCTTGCGGTCGAAGGCGGCCTCTGCCGCGATCTCGCCCGCCGCGACCATTTCGCCATTCACCCGCTCCAGCACCTCCTCGAGCTGGTCGGCGCAGGTCGAGCAGCCGCCCCCCGCCTTGGTGTAATTGGTGATCTCCTCGATCGAGGTGAGGGCATTGCCGCGAATGGTGCGCTCGATCATCGCCTCGTCGACGCCGAAGCATTTGCAGATGAGCGCGCCTTCCTCATGGTCGTCGACCCACACTTCGCCGCGAAAGTTGGCGACCGCCGCGTGGAGGGCCTCATAGCCCATGACCGAGCAGTGCATCTTCTCGGGGGGCAGGCCGCCGAGAAAGTCGGCAATGTCCTGATTGGTGAGCGCCATCGCCTCGTCGATGGTCTTGCCGATGATGAGTTCGGTGAGCGCCGACGACGACGCGATCGCCGAACCGCAGCCGAATGTCTGGAACCTGGCGTCGGTGATCATCTGGGTCGGTTCATCGACCTTGATCATCAGGCGCAGCGCATCGCCGCAGCTTATCGCCCCGACATCGCCGACGCCGTTGGCGTCCTCAAGGATTCCCGAGTTCTTCGGGTTGTAGAAATAATCCTTAACCTTGTCCGTATAGTCCCACATCGTGCCACTCCTCAGCCGAAGGATTTGCCGCAAGAACAACTGCTAGCGGCATTGGGATTTTCGAAAGTGAAGCCGGAGCCTTCGAGCGCCACGACGAAGTCGATCGTGGTGCCTGCCAGCAGCGGCTGGCTCGTCTCGTCGATGAACACGGCGACGTCATCGAAGGCGACGACGGCATCATCGGCGTTGGGCTCCTTGACCAGGCCCATCATATATTTGTAGCCCGCGCAGCCGCCCGCCTCGACCTGGATGCGCAGGCCCGCCGCCAATTCATCGGCTTTCGAAATCGCGGTCTTGACCGCTTCGACGGCGCTGTCGGTTAGAACGATCATCGGTGGTTCTCCTTGCCGGACAGGACCGAAATCTGGTCGTGAATGAAATCTGGTCGTGAATGACGATCAGCAAGGAGCGTGCCAGTCCGGGGAATCCGTCATGTCGCCGGGGATTCCGTCGAGCGCGGCGATGCTTGTCGGTCGCCTTGTCGGCTTATGTACATTTGCGACGCGCGCCTTTGTTGCGTTGCACACAAAAAGCGGCGGCAAAGCGCCAACGGCGGGATTTGGCCCGTTTTGTGCATCATGCCCGGCGCACGAACTTCAAATTATCCGCGGCAAGGAGCGCATGATGACGACCACGACCGAAGTGAAACTGGCGGACACCGCCTTTGGAAGGCTCGACGCCGAAGGACGGCTGCTGAACGCTGTCCTCAAGGAGCCGGTGCCCGTGCCCGGATTCTTCGGCTTTCGCGGCGACATTGCGCTCGCCTTTCAGGAGCAGTTCGCTGACGAAAAGCGTCCGCCCGAATATTCGATCGAGCAGGTGCTGGCCATCGCCGACGCCGCGACCGGCAAGATTCCGGTGATGGCGGGCTATCTCCACAGTTTCGCCTATCTGAAGGACGTGGCGACGGTGCTCGGCGACCTCCTGAGCCCCGAAGGCACCTATGTGTTCTTCGCCAACAACCTCGATTTCCTGAAGAAGTACCGCGTGCCGCTCACGGCGGGGATCACCGCCTATGTCCTGCCGCTCGATGAATCGACGGTCTGGAAGGAGACGCTGGAACTGGTCGACGTCGACAAGAACGACGTGAAGAAGCTGGGCGGCGCCGAAAAGCTGCAATATGTCATGGACCGGCTCGCGTCCTTCACGGCCGATTACCCGGAAATCAGCTATGACGAGGGCGTTGCGGGAATGGAGCCGGTGCGCAACCGCAACGAGAACCGGCCGGTCTGAACGGGCCGCTGCGGGGTGATGCGATCATTCCACCCCGCAGCCGCTGTCATAGTCGTCATCCTCCTCGAGCACGACGCCGGTGACGCAGATGTCACCTTCATCGTCTATGACCAGCGGCACCGGCGTCAGCGATGCGCCCATGCACGGCCCGCGCACGCATTCGCCCGTGCCCATGTCGAACAGCGCGCCATGCTTGCCGCACAGGATGCGCAGTCCGTCGCCGTCGAGGAACTGGCCGCGCTCCCAGTCGAGATGGACCCCGTCATGCGGGCAGCGATTCTCATAGCCGAGCACCTGCCGACCCCAGCGGATGACGAAGATCAGCCATGGCCGCACCGCCCCGTCCTCACAACGCCTCGCGAGGACGAAGCCCTGCGCGCGACGATTGGGAATCTGGTTGAGTTCGCAGATGGCGTACATGGATCAGGTCCTCATCGACTGGCACGGAGTTTGAATGGTTGGCGAAGGACGTTCGTCACCAAAGGAGAATGATATGCGCACTCTCGTAAAGACCACCCACGACGGCCGCCTTGTCGAGGTCGTCGGGACGGCGGTTCTTCTCGACGGCAAGCTCGAATCGCTCGAGGTCACCGACATCGTGAACCATCCCCGCAAGTTCCAGATCCTGTATGCCGCGCCGGACGCGACCCATGTTGCCGGCCGGATCGCGCTCACCTCGGCTGAAGCGGAGGTCGCCAAGACTGCCCTTTCGGAAGGACACAGGGCGCTCGCCGCAAACCCGGCCGCGATTGCCGAGCGGTTTCGTCTCGCGGCGAACCGGCGCGCCTGGGCAGAGGGAGTCGAATAGTCCGTCAACGGAGGGAATGACCCCCCGGGGCGGCCGCGTCTGGCTGCCACGGCGATCAGGCCTTCATCTCCGCAGTCCGTGATCCGGGTGCCGAAAGCGGGAGCAGACCCGCCTTGAACGAGCTCGTCATGTGGTTCGCGCGCTTCAATGCCAGCTCGGCGCCGACGGGCGGCAATGTCTCGCGGACCGCTGCTGTGAAGGCCGTCATCCAGCGGTCGAAATGCGCAGGCTCGACCTTGAGATGGGCATGATGCGAATAGGGTGTGCCGCGCTGGTAGCGATCGGTGCCGAGCAGGCTGTGCGACCAGAAATCCTCGACGATTCCATAATGAGCGTCGAAATCGGGGATCATGTCGCGAAACATCGGTCCCAGCAGGTCGTCGTCGAGCGACAGCGCGTAGAAACGCCGTACCATCGCGCTGATCTGCGCCTCGGTCACGATCTGCGGCGCTCGCGCCCCCGGATCGAGGTCGGTGCAGGGACCGGCGGGGCGATCGTCGCTCACAGCCTGGCCTCCATGGCACCGATCGGTCTGCCGTTGCGGACCGCGGCGAGCAGGCTCTCGCCGTCCTCGGGGCCGAAGCAGGCGTCGAACTCATCGCATTCGGTGCAAACCGGTGCCGTGCACATCGAGAATCCCGTCGACGAACACATGGTGCGGTAGAAGAATTTCTTCCACTTCATGTCGCTGACGTTCCGGGCCGCCAGCGTCGGAAAATAGCGTTGCATCAGGAGGCGAAGCTGATGCCGGTTCCCCAGGCCGAGGTCCTGCCAGAGATGGTTCGGGCGCTGGCAACGACGGGCGATCATCTTGGCCAGCATGCGCTCGAACATCGCCGTGCTGGCGGAGTGATACCAGAGAATATCGCGCAGCGCCCGCTCATCCTCCGCCGGTTCGCCGGGTTCGCCTTTGACATTGTCGAGCAGGTCCGTCGCGCCGGGAAACAGATCGAGGAACAAGGCCCGCAATTCCCATGGTGCCACGCCAAGGCCCGCCGTCACGCCCGGCCCGGCATCACGCGCCTCCTGAAGCGCAATGGCGATCAGGCTGGCAGCGACGTGCAGTGTGAAGGTGTCTGTCCCGTGGGCTATGCCCTGGCCGGTGAGCCGGGTATAGACACCAATGCTGTCGGTCATGACGGGGCATGCTCATGCGTCTGGCAGCTCGTCGGGCAGACCCGCGCGCACGCACCGCAACCGATGCACGCGTCCGCGTCGTTCATCGCCATGACCTTCTTTTCATATTCGTCGTCTTCGTCCTCGTCGAAGTCGACGACATCGCCGTCCTCGGTCAGACCTTTCAGCGTCATGACGTCGCGCCCGCAGACCTTGTAGCAACGCCCGCAGCCGATGCAGAGTTCGGGGTTGATCGCGACCAGATAGTCGGGCGTCCAGCCGCGCCCCCCGCGCGTCTGCCAGGTCATGACGTGCCTTCCAGCATCTTGAGCTCAGCCTTCTTGCTGTCGAGCGCGGCATAGGACTCGATCACCCGCTGAGCGACCGACATGACGCGCTCGACGCCGAGCGGCAGTTCCTCCGACAGATCATGCAGGTCCATCTTGGCCTGCATGGCCTTGGCGGAGAGCTTCTTGATCTCGGCTTTCACGGACTCGGAGTCGCTCATGTGATCTTCCTCAATAGTTCGCGACGTCGGGGAACTTCGCCATGATCTCGGTTGCCGAAGTGATGAACTTCTCCGCTTCGGCGTTGAGCTTGGCGATGCTGTCGAAACCGAAGCGGTGGACGTCGCGCAGCGACTTGTTCACGACCACCAGACGCCCGGCGATGAGCACCATGCGGCCGAAACCCTCATGGCTCATTTTCATCATCGGGCTGACCATGATCCCGGTCTGCCGCTCGATGGCGAGACACAGCGCACCGTAGAACAGCTCAAGCCGCCACAGCGTGTCGGGATCGGGGTCGCCGATGATCGGAAGCGCCCTGCGCGCTTCCTTGTCGACGATGAAGGGATCGAGCAGGTCCATGTCGGACTTGCGTTCCCACGATCCGTGTGTGTCCTGGGCGCGGATCTGCCGGACGAGTTGCGCCGCAAAGCCGTCGATCACGGGCGCGGCGGTCAGGGTGTCGGTCATGCTCATGCATCCTCATCTTCAAAGTCGAATGTCTTGGCCTGGCCCTTGGCCATCACCTTGCGAAGCCAGGGCGGCGGCGTGCCCTTGAGCACGTCCTGCAGCTTGACCAGCATGCCCTCGATCGGCTCGGGCTCGGCGACCTTCATCGGGTGGATGTTCTGCGCCACGACCCGCGCCGCGCCCGATCCGCCGATGGCGGCGACCACGAGGATCGAGCAATCCTTGATCGCTTCGAGCTTGGGGGCGAGCTTGTCCTCGTCGCCATCTTCCTTGAGGTCGCCTTCGAAGGCGACGACCTGGTCGAGCGCGAAGCCATCGGGCTCCAGATCGTAGATGGCGATGTTCTTGGCCCAGCCGAAATGCGCGTCGATGCGCTTGCAGTCCTGGGTGGCGAAAGCGACTTTCATGGCACAAGCTCCTTCTGGGGCGGGGCGGTGAGGGCGGACGGGTGCTCGCGCCACGTGTCCGGTGTCGGGGCGTGGTGGAAATGCTGGTGCATCAGCACATTGCCGATTGCGAAGATGAGGTCGCGCGTGCCGCGATAGCCGACGCTGACGAGGTGGCCGGCACCCAGCCAGTCGAACATCGGCACACCCATGCGGAACAGCGGAATGCCGAGACGCTCTGCCGCCTGCCGCCCGTGGCTGTGGGTGATGAGCAGGTCCGCTTGGGCGGCGCCTGCGCGCGCCTCCAAATCCTCAAGGTCGCCGATGACGACTTCGGCGCAGGGCAGCCTGTCCAGCAGCGGCGACTGGGTCGTGGTCACTGCGGCACAGATCTCCGCCCCCATCTCGTGCAACGCCGCGCCGACGGCGAAGAGCAGGTCGGGTTCCGCCCCGATCGCGATCCGCCTGCCGCCGATGTGGAAATGGCCGTCGAGCATGGCATCGACGAGCTGGCCACGCTGGCGGCGATATTTGACCGGGACGGGCCGCCCGCTGATCTCCGCCAGAAAGGCTATCAGCCGGTCGTTCGCCTCAAGCCCGGTGAGCCGGTCGAACAGCCGGAAGGGAACACCGGCCTTGCGCTCCAGCGCTTCGGCGGCGGGGCGCATCTGCTCGCCGACCGCGATCGTCCACTTGGCGAGCCCCATCGCGCGGACCGCCTCGCAGCCGGTACCGCCGATCGTTGTGGGCGTGAAGTCGTCGGGAATGTGCCCGTCGAGCGAGCCCGAGAGATCGGGCAGAAAGGTCGGCAGCAGGCCGAACGCCTCGAACAGATCGCGCAGCTCGTCGATGTCGCCCGGCGTGATGTGGCAGCCGGGCAGAATATTGATCCGGCGCGGATCGGGTGAAATGCCGGCGGGCGGCACATCCGCCATGGCCTCGATCATCGCCGTGACCGCCTTGGCCCAGCCGTCCTGGAACGCGTCCTTGAAATCGGGCGTCGAGACATAGACCAGCGCGATGTCGTCCAGCTCCGGGTGCTTCTCGCGGATGAGCTTGATATAGCCCTGGACATCGTCGCCCTTGGTCTCGGTGACGCCGGTCGAGCAGATGCCGATCATCTCGGGCTTGGTGCGCTTGGCGATGTTGCAGATCGCCTGCTCGACATTCTCATATCCGCCGAGCACCGTCGCGACTTCCGACATCGCTGTCGTCTGGAGCGGGATCGCTTCGCGGAAATGCCGGACGAACAGCACGAGGCCGAAGCTGGTGCAGCCCTGGCTGCCGTGGAGCAGCGGCATGCAGCCGCGCATGCCCATGAAGGCGAGCGCGCCGCCGATCGGCTGGCTCATCTTGAGCGGGTTGACCGTGCAGGCCTTGGGGTTTTTCAGAAGCTGCGCCATGGGATCACGCCGCCGCCCGGAGGCGCGCCTGGTCCTCGATGATGTCATCGACGAGAGGGCCGCACCCGCCGCATCCGGTCGAGGCGCCGGTGGCCTTGGCGACCGCCGCGCGGCTGGCGCAACCGGCGAGCACGGCGTCCTCGATCGCGCCGGCGTTGACGCTCTTGCAGGCGCAGATGCCGGCGGCGCGGCGGGCCGCCTCGGCTTCCTCGGGCGTCCGTTCGGCGGCAGGTTCCTCCGGTTCATCGATCATGGCGCGGCTCTGCCAGTCGTCGCCATCGGTGGCCCAGGGCGCGGGCAGGCGCACCTGATCCCACATCGGGTTGAAGAGCGTGCGGTCGATCTCGCGCACCAGTTCGACCATGCCGTGATAGCCGGCATAGGCATAGTGACGCTCCTGGTTGATATCGAGCCAGGGCATGCCCGCCTTCAGCGCAATGAACTGCGAACGGCCGCCCGAAAGCATGATGTCCGCCTCCGCCGTCTTGAGCATCCGGTACATCTCGCGCGGGGTCAGGTCGTCGAACATATGAGCGTCCTGGCCCATCAGTTCCTTGATCTTCTCCTTGTCCTCCTTCGTCGATTTCTTGACCGACGTGCCGACGATTTCCATCCCGGCTTCCTGGAGGGCGGCGACCACCGACCAGCTCTTGACGCCGCCGGTGATGAGCAGGACCTTGATGCCCGTCAGCCGCTGCTTGTAGGGCTCGATCCGCTCCCAGGCGCGCGCTTCCTCGCGCGCGATCACGGCTTCGGTACGGTCCATCAGTTCCGGATCCGCACCGCGCTCGATCAGCAGCCGGGCGATCTCGCGCAGGCTGTCGGACATGTCGCCGATGCCGTAGAAGCTGCCTTCGAAGAAGGGGATGCCGTAGCGTTCCTCCATCTTGCGTGCGACGTTGATCATCGCCTTGGAGCAGACCATCATCGCGGCCTTCGCGCGGTGCGACCAGGCGACCTCCTCGTAGCGGGCATCGCCCGAGATGCAGGAGAGGATGCGGATGCCAAGCTCATCAAGCAGCGGCTTCACCTGCCAGAGCTCGCCCGCGAGATTATATTCGCCGATGATGTTGATGTCGTAGGGCGTGGTGTATTCGGGCTCCTTGGTGCCGATGACATGCTTGAGGATCGCCTCGCCGGCGAGCTTGTTGCCGAGATTCTTGGGGCCGACGAAGCCGGGCGAGTTGATCGGGATGACGGGCTTGCCGAACTTCTCCGCCGCCGCCTTGCACACCGCGTCGATGTCGTCGCCGATCATCGCGGGCACACAGGTCTGGTAGACGAAGACCGCAGGCGGATCATATTTGGCGATGATTTCCTTCACCGCCTTGAACAGATGCTTCTCGCCGCCGAAGACGATGTCGGTCTCGTTGATGTCGGTGGTGAAGCCCGTCCGGTAGAGCTTCGACCCTGACGAGAAGGCACCGCGATTGTCCCAGCTATTGCCCTCGCAGGCGATGGGGCCGTGGACGAGGTGCGCGACGTCGGTGATCGGCTGGAGCGCGATTTTCGCGCCGTCAAAGGCGCAGCCGCCGGCCGCGCCGCCGGGCTGGAGCTGCTTGGTGCAGCCCTTCTTCTTTTCCTTCTCGGACTTGCCCTGGTTCTTGCCGCAACCCGGCTCGTTGAAAACGTCCTGGATCGTTGCTGACAGACTGCTCATGCACCGGCTCCTTTGCACCAGAGTTTCCGGCATCCTCTCCTGAAATCCCATCCTGCTGGGCCGGCCCCTCTCCCGCAGGGGGAGAGAGGCCAGAGCCGTCAGCGGATGATGTCGTAGCTGTAGTCGGTCTTCGCCGGCACGTTGGTGGTGGCGTCGATATGCTCGAAGATGCGGTCGAGGATCGTGACCAGCACGTTCAACCCGCCCTGATAGCCCCACACCGGATAGCGATGCTTGTGGTGACGATCGAAGATCGGGAAGCCGATGCGGATCAGCGGCGTGCCGGTGTCGCGCTCCAGATATTTGCCATAGGTGTTGCCGATCAGGAAATCGACCGGATCGGTGAACAGCAGCGAGCGCATGTGCCACAGGTCCTTGCCCGGATAGACCTTGCAGTTCGTACCGAACGGCGAGCTGTCGAACAGCGCCTGCATCTTCTTTTCCCAGGCCTTGTTGCCGTTGGTGGCGAGCACATGGGTCGGCTCGGCACCGAGTTCGAGCAGGAACTGGGCAAGGCCGTAGCAGAGGTCGGGATCGCCATAGATCGCGAACTTCTTGCCATGGATGTGCGCGTTGCTGTCGGCGATCGCATCGACGAGGCGGCCGCGTTCCTTGGCCAGCTCGTCGGGGATCTCGACGCCGCCGAGGCGGGCGACCTCCATGATGAAGCGGTCGGTGCCCTCGACGCCGATCGGGTGGTTGAACGCCACCGTTTCATGGCCGTGGGCGGCGATCATCGGCAGCGTCTTTTCGGTGCAATATTCCTGCATCGAGATCGTCGCCTTGGCGTGGACCGCATTTGCCGCGTCCTCGAGCGTGGTGCCGCCGTCATACATGCGGAACTCGCCGTCGGTGGGCGTGTCCCAGACATCGCTGGTGTCGCCCAGGATCGTGTAGTCGACCTTCATCATGTCGAAGATGCGCTTGATCTCGCGCAGGTTGCCGACCGTGTAGCCGTCGAACCCGCCGAGGAAATTGATCTTGCCGTTGGGCACGCGTACCAGCTTGTCGACCGTTCCGGCCTTGCCGTCCCAGAAATGCTCCAGAACGCCCTTCATCGCATTGTCATAGCCGGTGATGTGGCTGCCGACGAAGGCGGGAGTGTGGGCGAAGGGCACGTCATATTCGGCGGGGACGCTACCCTTTTCCTTGGCCGTCTTGATGAAGGCGTTGAGGTCGTCACCGATGACTTCCGCCATGCAGGTGGTCGAGACCGCGATCATCTTGGGCTTGTACATCGAATAGGTGTTGGCAAGCCCGTCGATCATGTTGTTGAGGCCGCCGAACACCGCCGCGTCCTCGGTCATCGACGAGGAGACGCAGCTCGTCGGCTCCTTAAAATGGCGCGAGAAGTGCGAGCGGTAGTAAGCGACGCAGCCCTGCGAGCCGTGGACGAACGGAATGGTGCTTTCGAAGCCAACCGCGACGAACACGGCGCCCAGCGGCTGGCAGGCCTTGGCCGGGTTGACCGTCAGCGCCTCGCGGGCGAAGTTCAGTTCCTTATATTCCTCGGTCTTGGCCCATTCGCGGACCTCGGCAACCTTCTCGTCGCCGACATGGCCTTCGAACTCGGCCTTCTTGCGGGCGAGCATGTCCTGATATTCCGGCCCGCGGAACAGCTCGAAATGGTCGAGCACATTGTCTGCATTCTGTGGCATGTTCGCCTCCTGAATTGGTGTGCTGAAGGATTCCGGCGCCGCGGGTTCCCGTGCGGCGCCGGAAACTCGCTCATTCGGCCGCGATGGCCATGTAGTCCGGTTCCTGCTTCTTCCAGGGCGTCGGGGCCATCTTCCAGACCGGCGCATTGATCGCCATGTCCATGTCGCGCGCGAAGATCGCGAAGCCGTCGAAGCCGTGGTAAGGGCCGGAATAGTCCCAGCTGTGCATCTGGCGGAACGGCACGCCCATCTTCTGGAAGACGTACTTCTCCTTGATGCCCGAACCGACGAGATCCGGCTGGATCTTCTCGACGAACTTCTCGAACTCATAGCCCGTGACGTCGTCGTAGATCAGTGTGCCGTCCTTGACGTAATGCTGGGCGGTACGCTGATAGTCGTCATTGTGGCCGAATTCGTAGCCGGTACCGACAACTTCCATGCCCAGGTCCTCATAGGCACCGATGACGTGCCGGGGGCGGAGGCCGCCGACGTAGAGCATCACCTTCTTGCCTTCGAGGCGCGGCTTGTACTTGGCGATGACGGCTTCCATCAGCGGCTTGTACTTGGCGATGACCGCCTCGGCACCCGCCTGGATCTTCTCGTCGAAATAGCTGGCGATCTTGCGCAGCGATTCCTCGATCTTGGACGGGCCGAAGAAGTTATACTCGACCCACGGAATGCCGTATTTCTCTTCCATGTGCCGCGAGATGTAGTTCATCGAGCGGTAGCAGTGGAGGACGTTGAGCTTGGCCTTTGGCGTCGCTTCCAGCTCGGCGATCGATCC
>CAZHGR010000071.1:0-14885 GCA_964532255.1 uncultured Sphingobium sp. | reverse complement strand
ATCTCCCGCCGATGACCGACACATCCCAGCCGCCCCGCGCGGAGCAGCGCCCGCAGTCCTCCACCCATCACGGCCGCACGATCGACGATCCCTATGCCTGGCTTCGCGACCCCGGCTATCCCGAGGTCAAGGATTCCGATGTTCTCGCCTATCTGAACGCCGAGAACGCGTGGTTCGAGGCGGCGATGGCTCCCCGCCAGCCGCTCATCGACGGGCTGTTCGCCGAGATGAAAGGCCGCATCCGCGAGGACGACGCCTCTGTCCCCCAGAAAGAAGGCGAATGGGTCTATTGGCGCGCCTTCGATCCGGGTGCGGAATATCGCAAATGGTATCGCCGCCGGGTGAGCGCCGCCATCGACGGATCGGCCGACCAGCTCATCCTCGACGAACCGGAGTTGGCCGAGGGCAAGGACTATTTCCGGCTGGGTGCGATCGCGATATCCCCCTGCGGTCGCTATCTCGCCTTTTCGGTCGACGATAATGGGTCGGAGCGGTTCGACGCACGAATCCGCGATCTGGAAACGGGCGACCTGCTGCCCGACGTCATCGCCGGAACGCTGTCAGCGCTGGTGTGGACGCGCGATTCCAAGGCGCTCGTCTATGGCCTCGCCAATGACAACTGGCGGACCGACAATGCGCGGCTCCACCGCATCGGCACGCCCGCCGAACAGGATATCGAACTCTATCACGAGGATGACGAGGGCTTTCGCGTCTCGGTCGGCATCACCTCGGCGGAGAACTGGATCGTCATCGCCACCGGCGACCATGTGACGAGCGAGGTTCGCCTCGTCCCCGCCGCCGACCCCACCGCCGCGCCGGTGCTGGTCGCGCCGCGCCTGCCGGGGCGCGAGTATGACGTCGACGAGCATGACGGCTGGCTCTACATCCGCACCAACGACACCCATCCCAATTTCCGGCTGGTGCGCGCGCCGATCTCGGCTCCCGACCAATGGGAGGAAGTGATCGCGCCATCGGACCATTTCTACCTCACCGACGTGTCGCTGTTCAAAAGCTTCTACGTCACCGAAGGGCGCGAGGACGGCCTCGATCAGATCGAGATCCGCGACTATGCGACCGGCGCCGCGCGGCGGATCGACTTCCCGGAGGCGAGCTATGTCGCCGGGCTCGACGACAATCCCGAATATGACGTGGCAAAGCTGCGCATCAGCTATGAATCGATGGTCAGCCCGGAGACGATCTTCGACCTCGACCTCGCCACGGGCGCGCGCACCGTGCTCAAGGTTCAGGAGATTCCCTCGGGCTATGACCCCTCGCTCTATGCCAGCGAGCGGCTGACCATCACCGCGCGCGACGGCACGCCGGTCCCGGTGTCGGTCGTCCACCGCAAGGATTTTCCGATGGACGGGTCGCGCCCGCTCCACCTCTATGGCTATGGTGCCTATGGCATCGCGATCGAGCCGGGTTTCTCGACCACGCGGCTGTCGCTTCTCGACCGGGGCTTTGCCTATGCCATCGCGCATATCAGGGGCGGCGACGACCTGGGCCAGCAATGGTATCTCGACGGCAAGCTCGACAAGCGCATGAACACCTTCACCGACTTCGTCGATGTGGCCAAGGGCCTGATCGACCTCGGCTACAGCAGCGCGGGCAGGATCACGACGAGCGGCGGGTCGGCGGGCGGCGAGCTGATGGGCGCGATCGTCAATTCCGATCCCGACCTGTGGGGCGCGGTGGTGGCGCATGTCCCGTTCGTCGACGTGCTCAACACCATGCTCGACGCCTCGCTACCGCTGACGCCCGGCGAATGGCCCGAATGGGGCAATCCGATCGAGGATGCCGCCGCGTTCGACCTCATCCGCTCCTACAGCCCCTATGACAATGTGACGCCCCAGGCCTATCCGCCGATGCTGGTGACGGCGGGGCTGAACGACCCGCGCGTGACCTATTGGGAGCCGGCCAAATGGGTCGCGCGGCTGCGCGCCGAGAAGACCGACGGCAACATCCTGCTCCTCAAGACCAACATGGGCGCAGGGCACGGCGGCAAGTCGGGCCGCTGGGAATCGCTCAAGGAAACGGCGGAGGAATTCGCTTTCCTGCTGTGGCAGATGGGGGTGGAGACAGCGGAGGCGTAACGCCACCGCCTCCTTGCCTCGCGTGTCGTCGAGACGCGTTGCACGCTGTGTCTCGACTGCGCTCGACACGAACGGGGACCGGACCGGCTTCTCCGCTGCCAATTTGCGACGAACCGCCGTTGCGCAGACGCTGACTGCGGGAACGCCCCACGCGCTGAGGACTTGTCGAGACATCCCCTATACCAGGAGTTGCCGACATGTCCCTTCTCGACAGGATCGCCGCCGCCGTTACCCCGACCGCCTCCGACGAGGATCGCGCCCAGGCGCGTCGCGACGCGGAGAGCCTCGCCGGGCAAGGCGACTGGCTGTCCATGGTCCTCGACCATCATCGCCAGATCGAAAGCGGCTTCGACCGCGCCTTCGCCGCCGTCGACGCGCAGGCCCGCCGCGAGGCGCTCAAGGAGCTGGAAATCATCCTCACCGGCCACGCCAATGCCGAGGAATCGGTGCTGTACCCCGCGCTTGCCGACAATGGCGAGAAGGGCCACACGACCATGGCCTATGAGGAACAGGCGATGACCAAGATCCAGCTTGCCAAGCTGGAAAAGATCGACCCCATGTCCGACGAATGGGGCGAGAAGCTGGAGCATATCGAGGGCGCTGTCCTCCAGCACATCTATCAGGAAGAGCATAGCTGGTTCCCCGATCTGGTGCGCAAGGTGCCCGCCGGCGAGCAGACCATGCTGACCCAGCGCTTCAGCGAGGAATATGGGCGCTATGTCGGGGCGGATGCGCCCGCTGCGTTCTGAGGCACGATCCTCCCCGTTCCCGTCATGATCTGAACTGACCTGACGGGAACGGGGAGCCGCCGGGGCTGGCGCACCCCGTCATCGAAAATATCGCAAGAACCTTCGCCCCCTTGTCGCGTTCAGCAAGGAACACATCCCGGAGTTCCCCAGCATGAGCGATATCGACGAGCAGCGCGGCCAAGGCGGCGAAACGCATCAGCAGGCCGCCAGTGAAAATGGCGACACCTGCCTGACGACGAATCAGGGCATTCGCGTCGCGGACAATCAGAATCAGCTCAAGGCGGGCGCGCGCGGGCCGGTACTGCTCGAGGATTTCGTCTACCGCGAGAAGATCTTCCACTTCGACCACGAGCGTATCCCTGAGCGGATCGTCCATGCGCGCGGGAGCGCCGCCCACGGCTTCTTCGAACTCTACGAGAGCCTCGCCGACATCAGCAAGGCCGACCTGTTCCAGCGCGCCGGTGAGAAGACGCCCGTCTTCACGCGCTTTTCGACGGTCGCGGGCGGTGCGGGATCGGTCGACACGCCGCGCGACGTCCGCGGCTTTGCAGTCAAATTCTACACCAAAGAGGGCAATTGGGACCTCGTCGGCAACAACATCCCTGTCTTCTTCATCCAGGACGCGATCAAGTTCCCCGACCTGATCCACGCCGCCAAGATGGAGGCGGATCGCGGCTATCCGCAGGCCGCCACCGCGCATGACACCTTCTGGGACTTCATCTCGCTGATGCCCGAATCCACCCACATGATCATGTGGGCCATGTCCGATCGCACGATCCCGCGCAGCTTCCGCACAATGGAGGGCTACGGCGTCCACACGTTCCGGCTGGTGAACGCGGAGGGCAAGTCGACCTTCGTCAAGTTCCACTGGAAGCCCAAGCAGGGGTTGGCGTCGACCATCTGGGACGAAGCGGTCAAGATCGCGGGTGCCGACCCCGATTATCAGCGGCGCGACCTGTTCGATGCGATCCACCGCGGCGATTTCCCCGAATGGGAGCTGGGCATCCAGGCGTTCGACGAGGATTTCGCCGAGAGCCTGCCCTTCGACGTGCTCGACCCCACCAAGATCATCCCCGAGGAAATTCTGCCGGTACGGATGATCGGTCGCATGGTGCTCGACCGCTATCCCGACAATTTCTTCGCCGAGACCGAGCAGGTCGCCTATTGCCCCGCCAACATCGTTCCGGGGGTGGATTTCACCAACGACCCGCTGTTGCAGGGGCGGCTGTTCTCCTATCTCGACACGCAGCTCAAGCGGCTGGGATCGACGAATTTCCACCAGATCCCGGTCAACGCCGCCAAATGCCCGGTGATGAACTTCCAGCGTGACGGGCATATGCAGATGCTCCAGCCCAAGGGCCGCGCCAATTACGAGCCGAACAGCCTGAGCGAAGCGGGCGAGGAGAGCGGCCCCCGCGAATGCCCGCGCACCGGCTTTTCCACCTTCGCCGGCCGCGACACCGCGAATGAGCAAGGCGACAAGCTGCGCATCCGGCCGGAAAGCTTCGCCGACCATTACAGCCAGGCGCGGCTGTTCTTCCGCTCGCTCGACCCCGCCGAGCAGGCACATCTCGCCTCCGCCATCGTGTTCGAGCTGTCCAAGGTGAGCCTGGCGCATATCCGCAAGCGGATGATGGCCAATCTGGTCAACGTCGATCCCGAACTGGCGGAGCGCGTCGCGGACGGACTGTCGATGCCCTGCCCCGACGCCTCATCCCCCGCCGCGCCGGTCATCGATATGGAGCCCTCGCCCGCGCTCAGGATCGTCAACGGCGTGCGAGAGCGCGCCACGATCAAGGGCGGGCTGATCGGCATCCTGATCGCCGAGGGATCGGATGCCGATGCGCTGAACAGCCTGGTCGCAGATGTGCAGGCCAAGGGCGCGCAGCCCTTCCTCGTCGCGCCCAAGGTCGGCGGAATCGCCCTGTCCGATGGCAGCGAAGCCAAGGCCGACGGGCAGCTCGCCGGTTCGCCCTCTGTGCTGTTCGAAGCGGTTGCGGTCGTCCTGTCGGAGAAGGGCTGCGCGAAGCTGCTCAAGGAGGCGGCGGCGGTCCAGTTCGTCATGGACGCCTTCGGCCATCTGAAGGCGATCGGCCATAATCCCGCCGCGATGCCGCTTCTCGACAAGGCCGGTGTCGAACCCGATGACGGCATTGTCGCGCTCGATGCGTTCTGCGACGCCGCCGAGCGCCGCTACTGGAGCCGCGAGCCGAAAGTCCGCATGCTGGCGTAACGGGACAGTCGGGTGCCGCTCCGTCAAAGGCGGCGGCACCGGACAGGCTCATAAAATGCGACGGCGTCCATGCAACACTTTGGTCAATGATATGTTGTAACCTGACGCTAGCCATGGCATGGGTCCCGACGCGCGATGAGAAACATTTATCTTCAGCAGATTCGCACCCGCATGGACTGGGACCGTCTGGCGATCGGCCTTTCGGCGCTCTGCGGCATCCATTGCTTCGCCACGACCATCCTGATCGGCGCAGCGGCCACCGCCGGGGGATTCCTGCACAATCCGCTCGTGCATGAACTGGGACTGGTGTTTGCCTTGCTGCTCGGCGGCCTTGCTCTCGGCACCGGGCTTCTGCGCCACAATCTCATCCTCCCGTCGCTGGTCGGCGGTATCGGGCTGGCCGCCATGGCGGGTGCGCTGACGCTGCCCCACGGCGCACTGGAAAGTGCGATCACCGCTGTGGGCGTCGCCATACTCGCCATCGCCCATCTGCTGAACCGTCGCGCGCTGCGTCGCTGCGAGCACTGACGGCCGCGTCCCGCGTCCGCGCGACTCCGCCCCAATGATCAATGTACGTTAAGGAAGCCGGCTTGCCGCTTGCTATAGGCTTGTGGTGACGACAAGATTTGACCTCAGGCTCGTCAACGGGGGAAGCTGTGCCAGGAATTCCCGACAGCGGGCAACACCGCCTTGCGGGCGACGATCCTATGCGCGACGTCCACGCGCGCAACGAGGCATTTCGCGACTTCGGTCTCGAGCGGCCGTTCGATGACGATCATCTCGATGGCCTCTGCGCCTATATTGCGCGCGTCTGCGGTGTAAGTTCCGCCGCCGTCACGCTGGTACAGCCGGAGAAGCTGCTGTTCGTCGGTCGCGCGGGGCTGGAGATCGCGGGTGTCGACGCATCCACATCCTTCTGCGGAACGACAATGCTTCAGCGGGACCTGATGGTGGTACCCGATTCGCGCGCCGATCCGCGCTTCCGCGACCTGGAGCTGGTCAGCGGCCCGCCCTTCATCCGATTCTATGCGGGCGCACCGCTGGTGACCGAAGGCGGTGTGCCGCTGGGCTCGCTCTGCGTCTTCGATCCGGCACCGCGCGAGGATCTGACGCCGGAACAGGCCGAACTTCTCCGCCTGCTGTCACGGGCGGTGATGGATCGCCTCCAGCTCCGCCGCCGCGACCGGCTGACCCGTGCAGCGCTCGAGCAGACTCGCGAGCGGCCCGGCGTCAGCGAACTGCCGTTCCGGATCCTCACCGACGCCATGCCACAAATGGTCTGGTCGGCCGACGCGGAGGGGATGCCCGATTATTACAATGCGCGCTGGTACGAGTTCACCGGCCTGCAACAGGGGGCGAGCGACGGCGACGCCTGGATCAACTCGGTTCATCCCGATGACCGGACGATGTCCACCGCCAACTGGACGCGCAGCGTGATGACGGGCGAGACATATGAGGTCGAATATCGGCTGCGCCGCGCCGACGGCAGCTATCGCTGGGCGCTGGGCCGCGCCTTTCCCATGCGCGACGATCAGGGACGGATCCTGCGCTGGTTCGGCACCTGCACCGACATTGAGGATCAGAAGCGCGCGCTGGCCGAGCGCGAAGTCATCAGCCAGGAGTTGAGCCACCGCATCAAGAACATCTTCGCGGTGATTTCGGGCCTGATCGGGTTGGCGGCGCGTGATCGGCCCGCCTTTGCGGATACGGCCCAGATGCTGCGTGACCGCGTGCTGGCGCTGGGCCGCGCGCATGATTTTGTCCGGCCGCAGGCCCTGCCGCCGGGCGAGGCGCATCTTCGCCTAGCGGGGCTTCACGGGCTACTGTCGCAGCTCGTCGCACCCTATGAAACGCGCCCCGGAGAGCGGGTACGGATCACGGGGATCGACCCGGCCATCGACGATCGCTCGGCAACACCGCTGGCGCTGCTGGTGCATGAGCTGGCGACCAATGCCGCCAAATATGGCGCGCTGTCGGTTCCGGAAGGCTGGGTGGAAATCGCCATATCCGAAACCGAGGATCAGAATGTCTGCATCCACTGGACCGAGCATGGCGGGCCGAAGGTCGTTGGCGTCAGCCCGCCGGGGTTCGGATCGCGCCTCCTCGACCTCAGCCTGCGCAAGCAGTTGGGCGGCGATTTCGTCCAACGCTGGGAGGACGGCATGCTCGACATGACCATCCTGATCCCGCGCAGCTCGTTCAGCCGGACGTCTGCGCCGGCAGTGGCATGATGACGTCGTTGTCCGGCGGAAAATGCCCGTCCCCGACGACCCATTCGATCGCGGCGGTCAGCATCCTGCAGTTGAACGGCTTGCGGATATAGCCGAGCGCGCCATTGGGCGGGCTGCCGATTTGCAGCGGATTGGCGGTGACGAAGACGCTGCGGATTCCGAAGCGGCTGAACAGTTCGGCGGCGATTGCAGGCCCCGTGCGTCCGTCGCGCAGATTGATGTCGATGAGCGCGAAATCGCACTGGGGTGCGGCGGCAAGCGCCTCGGCCCGGTCGGCGGCGATTCCGCCCACGCGGTGTCCGGCGGCATCGACCGCCTCCTCGACATCGAGCGCGACGAAGATTTCGTCCTCGACGATCAACACTGTCAACTGCTTGTTTTTCAGATCAACCATGGTCTTCTTTTGCCCACCGATTGATCCAGATTAACATCCTAGATTGGCGCGAGTTCCATTATGGAGGCAAAATTTCCATCTGTTCCAATATGGTACATCAGTGGGCGTTAGAAAGCCTGACCGGAGAGGCGCTGGCACAGCATGTCGAGCTGGTCGAGCGTCGCATAGCTGATGGTCAGCGTGCCTTTCTGCCCTGCCCCCGCAATCGCAACACGCATCCCCAGCACATCGGTCAGGTCGCGCTCCAGAGCGGCCATGTCCGCATCCGCCCCATTGAGGGGAGCGGCGGACGCCGCCTTGCGGCGTAACGGACGAGGTCCGCCACGCGCATCCTGCACGAGCTTTTCCGTCTCGCGTACCGACAGGCCGCCGCTGATGATCCGTTCGGCGAGCGCCTCCGCGCCCTCGGCCCCGATCAGCGCGCGGGCGTGGCCCATGCTGAGCGCACCGGTCATGACATGATCCTGTACCGCCTGCGGCAGGTCGAGCAGCCGCATCGTATTGGCGAGATGGCTGCGCGACTTGCCCACGATCCGGCCCAGAGCCTCCTGGCTGTGGCCGAAATGGGCGATGAGGCGACGATAGGCCAACGCCTCTTCGATCGGGTTCAGATCCTCGCGCTGGATATTCTCGACCAGCGCGATTTCCAGCGTCTCGGTCTCGCTGAATTCACGGACGATGGCGGGAATGCGGTGAAGCTGCGCGCGTTGGGCCGCACGCCAGCGCCGCTCGCCAGCGACGATCTGATATCCCGCCGCGCCGTCGGGCCGGACGATGATCGGCTGGATCACGCCGCGCGCGGCAATGCTGTCCGCAAGATCGCGCAGAGCCTCCTCGGCAAAATGGCGACGCGGCTGGTCCGGATGCGGCCGGATCGATGCGATGTCGATCAGTCGCACCGCACGGTCATCGGTGGCGGCAGCCGCCTCGCCGCCGCCGCTCCCGGACGCACGGTCGTTCGGCGAACGCACGTCCACGTCGCGCGTGGTTTCAGCGAAGAGCGCCGACAGGCCGCGCCCCAGGCCCTGATGGCGCTTGGCGGTACGCGGCGGTGCGGGTGCGTCGTTGTCGGCGTCGCTCATGCCGCTTCCTCCTGGAAGCGCGGCAGCCGGACGAGCAACTCGCGCGCAAGCTGCATATAGGCCTCGGACCCCGAGCAGCGCATGTCATAGATCAGCGCGGGAACGCCATGGCTGGGCGCTTCGGACAGGCGGACGTTGCGGGGAATGACGGTCTGGAACACGAGGTCGCCGAGGCAGCTTCGCACATCCTCCGCCACCTGTTCGGTCAGACGGTTGCGACGGTCGTACATGGTCAGCGCGACACCCAGGATCGACAGGTCAGGATTGAAGCGGCCCCGGATGCGTTCGACGGTCTGGAGAAGCTGGCTCAGCCCCTCCAGCGCGAAAAATTCGCACTGCAACGGCACCAGAACGGCCGACACCGCGACCATGGCGTTCAACGTCAGCAGCCCCAGCGACGGCGGACAGTCGACAAGGCAGACGTCCCATTGGCGAGGCCCGGCATTCTCGACCAGCGCCTTGCGCAGCCGGTGGGTCCGTTCGGGCAGGTCGACCAGCTCGATTTCGGCCCCCGACAGATCCTGTGTGGCGGCAACGATGTCGAGCCGGGGCACCTGAGTCCGCAGAACGGCCTCCTCCAGCGTGCAATCGCCCACCAGCAGGTCGTAGGCCGACCGCAGCCGGATACCATGATCGATGCCGAGGCCGGTCGAGGCGTTGCCTTGTGGATCGAGGTCGATCAGCAGCGTGCGGTGGCCGGTCGCGGCAAGCGCGGTCGCCAGGTTGATCGCGGTCGTGGTCTTGCCCACACCGCCCTTCTGATTGGCGATCGCGATAGTGATCATCGGGCCTTGCTCCTCGCACTGCGTGGCTGGGGCCGAGCGGTCACGCCGGTTGCGCACAGGATGACGCTGTCGGACGCCGTGACACTCTGTTCCACGTGGAACACACCTTGCCATTGGCGGCGGGCGCTTTCCAGTTCCAATTGCGCATGCCGCCCTTTCGGCAGCAGCCACTGCGTCGAAGCGCCTGCCAGATGCGCCGCGTCGGCGAACAGGCGCTCCAGCGGCGCAAAAGCCCGCGCCGAGATATGTGTCGCCGGTGCGGACAGGTGGACCGACTGGACACGGCTCGCAGCGACCGTCACATGGCGCAGGTCCAACGCCGCGACGCAGGATTCGAGGAACTGGGTCCGCAGCTTGCGGGCCTCAACCAGCATCACCGGTATATCCAGAAGGCAGGCGACGACGAGGCCTGGAAACCCCGCGCCTGTGCCGAGATCGACCCATTGCGCCGCCGCAACATCGCCAAAGGTCGCGAGCGGCACGAGCTGCGCCGAATCGACGATATGCCGAGCCCAGACATGATCGGTGGTCGCCGCCGAAATCAGATTCTGCGACTCATTGGCGCGAAGGACCAGCTCGACCAGCGCCCGCAAGCGCTCACCCGACGCTGTCGCCCACCAGCCACGCTCGTCGAGCCAGGCCTTTGCGTCCTCCTCTGTCATGCTGCGTGGCGTCGCAGCGCGAGGAGAAGGGCGGCAAGCGCCGCGGGCGTGATGCCCCGCACCCGCCCGGCCGCCGCCAGCGTATCGGGCCGGGCGACAGTCAGCCGCTCCACCATCTCGGTCGAAAGGCCGCCGACCCCGGCGAAGTCGAAATGCGGAGGAATGGCAACACGCTCATTGGCCCGCAGATCGCGAACCGCCGCCGTCTGCCGCTCGATATAGGGCGCATAACGGGCGTCTTCATAGAGCTCCGCCACAAGGTCCGAATCGGCTTCCGACAGGCCCTGTTCCACGTGGAACAGCGTTGCGAGATCGACCCCGTCGAATCGGCACCATTCGCGAAGTGGCCGGGCGACACCGTCATTGCGAACCGCCGTCGCACCCGCTTCGATCAGGTTCGGAGCAGCCAGGGCCCGGTTGAGCATGGCGTCGATCCGCTCCCGCTCAGCCTCGCGCGCCTCCCACCATTGCCGGCGTGGCGCACCGATCAGCCCTGCCTCCAGCCCTTTGCGCGTCAACCGGGTCGCGGCATTGTCCGCCCGCAACGAAAGACGGTACTCGGCACGAGCGGTCAGCATCCGATAGGGCTCGGTAACACCTTGGAGGATCAGATCGTCGATCATCACCCCGATATAGCTTTCCGACCGATCGAGGATCAGCGGATCGAGTGACAGCGCGTGCGCCGCCGCGTTGGCACCCGCCACGAGCCCCTGCGCCGCCGCCTCCTCATAGCCGGTGGTGCCGTTGATCTGGCCCGCGAGATACAAGCCGGGCACATCGCGCACCGCCAGTCGCCGGTCGAGGATACGGGGATCGAGATGATCATATTCGACCGCATAGCCTGGCGCTGCCATAACCACATGCTCAAGCCCCTCGATTGAACGGAGGAAGTCGAGCTGGACATCGCGCGGCAACGAGGTCGAGATCCCATTGGGATAGACCAGATGGGTATCGAGTCCCTCCGGCTCGAGGAAAATCTGGTGCCCGTCGCGGTCGCCAAAGCGGTGGATCTTGTCCTCGATCGAGGGGCAGTAGCGCGGCCCCCGCCCCTGAATGTCGCCACCGTACAGCGGAGAGCGGTCGAGATTGGCGCGGATGACGTCATGCGTTCGCGCGTTGGTCCGCGTGATCGCGCAGGCAAGCTGTGGCAGCACGCGCGTGCCGAGCGCCGACATCGTCCAGCTCTCCCCGTCCGACGGCTGTTCCTCCAGTCGCGCCCAGTCGATGGTGCGCCCGTCGAGGCGCGGCGGCGTCCCGGTCTTGAGACGCGTCGTCGGCAGCCCGAGCGAACGGACCTGCTCCGCCAGACGATGCGCCGCACCTTCGCCGATGCGCCCGCCGTCCATTCGCTCCTCACCCAGGAAGAGCCGCCCCCCCAGAAAGGTGCCGGTGCACAAAACGACCGCCGGAGCCGTCAGGCGGGTGCCGTCCGCCAGCGCAGCACCCGCAACCCGTCCGCCGTCGAGCAGCAACTCCGCAACCTCTCCGGCAACGATGGTCGTGCGGCGGCAGTCGGCCATCATGCTCTGGATCGCGGCCTTGAATCGCTTGCGGTCTGCCTGGACACGCGGCCCCTGCACCGCCCGCCCCTTGCTGGCGTTGAGCAAACGGTAGTGGATCGCCCCTGCATCCGCGCCCCGCGCGATCAGACCATCCAGCGCATCGACTTCGCGGACCAGATGCCCCTTGCCCAGCCCGCCAATCGCCGGGTTGCACGACATCGCTCCCACGGTCGCGGGATCGAGCGTCACCAGCGCGGCACGCGCACCGCGTCGGTCAGCGACTGCCGCCGCCTCACAACCGGCATGGCCTCCTCCGACTACGATCACATCGAACTTCTGCATAGGGTGGCCCTACACGAAGGGCCGCAAGGGCGTCAAAATGTTCCACGTGGAACAGGGGGGGGGCGCTGCTCACTTGCCGATACAGAAGCCCGCGAACAGCCGATCCAGAACATGCTCGGTCGACGCGCGACCGGTCAGCCGGTCGCAGCCGACGAGTGCGAGGCGCAGATGCTCGGCGATCAGCAAGGGGTCGGTCAGGCCGGCCGCCATGGTCAGCTCGGCCTCGATCTCCTCAAGCACCTCCCGCTGCCGCGCGGACAGCGCATAGCCCTGCTCGGAAGGAATCATCGCGGCGGCGCGAGCGGCGATCAGCGCACGAAGCTCGGCCATGCCCTCGCCGCTGTGGACCGATAGGGCAAGGTCGTAGGGAAGGCTCCGATCGACGTCCGGGCGGTCAACCTGCGCCAGCAGCACCACGGCATCCTCGCGCGGCCGCTCCTCCGCCGCGCCCAGCCACAGCAATATGTCCGCCGCTGCCAACGCCTCGCGCGCGCGGTCCATGCCGATGCGCTCCACCGGATCGGTCAGCCCCGCATCGCGCAGCCCGGCCGTGTCGGTGAACAGATAGGCGGTCCCGTCGAGCACCACCGGCATTTCCAGCCGGTCGCGCGTGGTACCCGCGATGTCGGTCACGATCGCCGCGTCGCGACCCACCAACGCATTGAAAAGCGTCGATTTTCCTGCGTTAGCCCGACCGGCGATGACGACGCGGACGCCCTCGCGCAACCGTTCGGCGCGCGGCGCGGCCAACTGCCCGCGCACCGTTTCGGATACGGCACGAACGCCACCGCTGATGCTCGCCAGAACATCGGGCGGCACATCGCCCTCGTCATCGAAATCCAGCGCCGCCTCGAGCCGGGCCGACAGCGCCAACAGATCGGACTGAACGCTCTCGACGACCTGCGAAAAGGCACCGGCGACCATTGCCATCGCCGCCCGGCGCTGCGCCTCCGTCTCGGCGGCGAGCAGGTCGGCGAGTCCCTCCGCCATGTTGAGGTCGATTCGGCCATTCTCCAACGCGCGCCGCGTGAACTCTCCCGGCCGGGCGGCGCGCGCACCCGGTTGGCGGGACAGTGCGCCCAGCACCGCCGCCACGATGGCGCGGCCGCCATGGCATTGCAGCTCGACCAGAGGCTCGCCTGTTGCCGAGCAGTCGCCCGGAAAGACGAGCACCAGCGCCTCGTCGAGCAGGCGGCCGTCGGCGGGATCAACCAGTCGCCGCAACCCGGCGCGTCGGGGGGCGGGCAAGGGCCCGCAAAGCGCGCGAGCGATGTCGAGGGCCTGCCCACCCGACAGGCGGATGACGCTGATGGCGGCCGGCGGCGCTCCGCTCGACAGGGCGAAGATGGTATCGCGTGGGGGCATGGCAGAAGAAGCGGGCACGAGAGAATGCCGCGCCCGGTCAGTCCTTCCGCGTCGTGCCCCTGCCCGCGCCGCTCGTACCCGTAGCGGCACCGATACCGATCGACATCATGTCGCTGAACAGCTTCATGCTCGCATCGCCGATAGGGGACAGCGAGTGGAACATCGTCTGCATCTGCTCAAGATTGGTCGCGCCGTTCATCGCGTCGAGCGCCGCCTGCACATAGCGGTCGTGGATCGGGCTCAGATCGGGGAGACCCAGAAAGCTGCGCGCTTCCTGCGGGGTGCAATCGACGTTGATCGTGAAGTTCATGGCGCTGTTGTCCCGGCGGCTGGACCGGGACAGTGCGCGATCAACCGATCAAGGTCAAGATTCCCACGCTCTGGTCGGTAGCGCCCTCGTAAATCATCTTGAAGGCGACATAGACGATCACCGCGAGGCCAAGATAGGCGATCCAGCGATAGCGCTCGATATAGCGTGCGATCAGATTGGCGGCGATGCCCATCAATGCGACCGACAGGATGAGGCCGATGATCAGGATGCCGGGATGGTCCCGCGCGGCGCCCGCCACCGCCAGCACATTGTCGAGGCTCATCGACACGTCGGCGACTGCAACCGCCCAGGCGGCGGCGGCAAAGCTCTTTGCGGGGCGCAGATGGCTGTGCTCGTCGCCCACGATCTCGGGCGATCCGGGGCTCTCCCCGGCGGTCGCCGGACGCAGTTCGCGCCACATCTTCCACGCAACCCACAGCAGCAGCAGTCCGCCCGCGAAGATCAGGCCGACAATCTGCATCAATTGCGTCACGATGAGCGCGAAACCGATGCGCAGCACCAGAGCGGCGATGATGCCGATCATGATGACCTTCTTGCGCTGATCGGCAGGGAGCCCCGCTGCCAGCGCGCCGACGACGATGGCATTGTCGCCCGCAAGCACCAGGTCGATCAGCAGCACCTGCCCGAAGGCCGCGAGCGCCGCGGGCGAGCCGAGGTTGCTGAAATCGGCGACGATATGCCCCCAGATTTCGCCGAGCGAGCCGGGGCCGGTGGCGGCGGCTGCCGCGGCGGTCAGGATAAAGTCGATCAAAGCGGCTCTCCGAAGTAGCGGACCTGGGGCATGGGATCGTAGAAATGATGAAGCAGGCGTCGCCACTGCGCATAGCGATCCGACTGCCGGAACCCGTCGCGATGATGCGCAACAGATTCCCAACGCACAAGCAACAGATAGCAACCCGGTTCCTCGACAGCCGGCCGCACTTCGATTCCCAGGAAACCGGGCGATGCCGCAATCAGAGGAAGGGCTTGGGCCATGGCGGCACGAAACGCCGCATCCTGGCCATCGCGCACTTGAAGCAGGGCCTGCTCCAGAACCATGTGCGCGATCTTACTGGTTCATCGTGGCGAAGAAATCTTCGTTGGTCTTGGAATCCTTCATCTTGTCGAGGAGGAATT
>CAZHGR010000070.1:0-14906 GCA_964532255.1 uncultured Sphingobium sp. | reverse complement strand
CCCAGAAGGTGTCGAAGCGGTTGGCGCCCTTGATCGCGCCGCCGGTATCCTGCGCGACCCAGACGCCGCTCGCCTCCGCGCGGTCCACGGCGAGCAGGATGGGCGCGCCCAGCGGCACGAACAGCGGATCGGCGGCGACTGTCGCGCGCGGCGTCACCGCGATGCCGAGTGCGCCCAGCGGCCCCTCGCCGGTCAGCTCCTGAAAGAAGACATAGCTTCTGTTCTCGTTCATGATCGCCGCGCCTTCGACCGGATTGGCGCGCAGATACGCCATGATGTCCTGCATCGACCCGGCCTGGATCAGCCCGCGATCCTTCATCAGCTTGCCGATGCCGGTATAGTCGCGCCCGTTCTGGTTGGCGTAGCCGATGCGCATCACGCCGCCGTCGGGCAGGCGCAGGCGGCCGCTCCCCTGGATCTGGAGGAAGAACAGCTCGATCGGGTCTTCCGCCCAGGCGATCTCCAGCCCGCGCCCGGCGAGCGAGCCGGCAACGATCCGCGACCGTTCGTCATAGGGCACGAAGCTGGTGCCATCGACCTTGCCCCGGATGCGCTTGCCGGCCAGCGCTTCGCTGAACAGGCCCAGATCGACCTCGATCAGGTCGGGCGGCCGGCGATAGATGGGGGTGGCGCAGCCCGAAGTGGGCACCCGGCAGCCCGCGATCTCCGGCTCATAATAGCCGGTCGCGAAGGCACGGCCGTCGCCGATCTGCACCGGCTCAAAATAGCGGCGGAAGAACTCGCGCGCCTGTCCATCGCTCCAGCTCGACGCGGCAGCGCAGGCGGGCTGCCAGTCCGCGCCGAGGGTCAGGCCCGACCGGTCGGTGCGACGGAGCAGCGATGGGCAGGTCTTGCGAAAGGCGGCGAGCGCGCTGCCCAGCCGGTCGGGGCCGGCAGCGTCGAGAAGGACAGCGATGTCAGGGCCGAGAAGAAGGCTGGATGTGACGGCGCTCGCGCCCGGCTCCGACGTGGCGGGAACGGGTGCCGGCGTGCGGACAGGCGAAGGCGTGGTCGGCCTCGGTGCCGGGCCGGCGGGCGGTGCAGGCTGCCGGGCGGGAGAGGAGGAGGAGGGCGTCGCGGGGATGCCGCCGGCCGGAATGATCCGCCCGCAGCCCGCCAGTGCGAGCGCCAGACCGATCAGCGTCGCGGCCCGGCGGATGCTGCCGGACCCGATCCCCCGAAGCCGCGCCACCGTCAGTCTTCGTCGGTGGCGGCGAGAATCCAGTCGGGGCCTGCGCTGCGCAAGTCGCGGGTAAAGGTCCACGCCTCGCGCGCGGTGATCGCGTCTTCCATCGATCCGGCGATCACCGTTCCGCTGGAGTCGCGAGTCACGGCGGCGATGTCCGACTCATACTGGACGGTGATGCTGGCGAGGCTGCCGCTGAGGCTCGCATCGACGATCCGCGTGCTGTCGATCCGTACCAGCCGGTTGTCGAGCACCTGGCCCGCCGCCTCGCGCTCGTCGATTGCCCCCGCGAACGCCTCGAACACATCGGTGTCGCAAAGCTGCCGCAGCCGGTCCTTGTCGCCGCGCCAGAACGCCTCGAGGATCATCGCATAAGCCGAACGGGCACCCGATACGAAGCGGCTGACGTCGAAGTCGCGATCCGCACCTACGATGGAGCGGATGCCGCCCTGCGCGTTGGGGCTGATCAGCGAATCGGTCAGGCTTGCCGAATCGGTGCGGGCGTCGGTGGATGGGCGCATCGCCGGTGCGGGCGCCATCGGGCGGTCGTCGACGGGTGCGGGCATCTGCCGCTGTTCGTGTCCGGTACGCTTGCCGAGCACGGAATACAGCCGCAAAGCCAGCAGCGCGAAGATCATGGCGAGAATGACGATGACAGTCACAGTGGGATAGCCTTCCTTCGCTGGCCGGTCGTGGTGCGGGGTGTCCGGCACAGCCCGGATGAGACATAGGGTTTTTCCGTTACCGATTCAAATAGCGCGACATCAGGTCGGTTCCCCGGCGTTCCGCCATTGATTGCTAGGCGCTTCCGCCGCTGCTAAGCGGCTGCGCTGAAGCCCGCTGCGGCACGACCCGAACAAGAGCAGGAACATCACGATGACAGATACCCCCGAAACGCCCGGCACCCTTGAAACGGCCGGCAATGGTGAGGACACGACGCCGCAGGTCGGCCTGCTCGCCCAATATGTAAAGGACCTGTCGTTCGAGAATCCGAATGCGCCGGAAGTCTATAGCTGGAATCTGCAGCCGCAGATCGACATCCAGTTCAACATCGCCAATGCCAAGGGCGGCGACGACGTGTACGAGGTGACGCTCCGCATCACCGCCAAGGCGGTGACCGATCGCGGCACCAGCTTCGCGGCGGAACTGGTCTATGCGGGCCTGTTCGGCCTTCGCAATATCCCGGAAGAGCAGCTCCAGCCCTTCCTGCTGGCGGAGGCGCCGCGGCTGCTGTTCCCCTTCGCCCGGCGCGTTCTCGCCGATGCGGTGCAGGATGGCGGCTTCCCGCCGCTGCTGCTCGACCCCATCGATTTCGGCGCACTGTACATGCAGCATCACGGCCAGGGCCTGGCCGCGATGACGGACGATCAGGTCGGTCACGCCTGATCGCCGATCGCCTGTCGGGGCGGGGGCGGCGATGGGCCTTTTGAGGGCGACGGGCACGATCGGCGGATTGACGCTGGTCAGCCGCGTTCTGGGCATGGTGCGCGACATGCTGATGGCGCGCTATGTCGGGGCCGGGTTCGCGTCCGACGCCTTCCTGATCGCCTGGCGCTTGCCCAACCTGTTCCGCGCACTGTTCGCAGAAGGTGCCTTTTCGGCGGCGTTCGTGCCCATGTTCAACCGGATCATGGCGCAGAATGTCGATCCGGAGGATCCGCTCGCCGGGCGGCGCTGTGCCGTCGCGTTCGCGGGTCAGGTGCTGTCGGTGCTCGTCCCTGTCCTGACGCTGTTCACGCTGCTGATGATGCTGGCTGCCGGCCCGATCGTCTGGGCGATGACCGGCGGCTTTCCCGACGGCGGGCCGGAAAAGTTCACGCTCGCCCGGCATCTGACGCTCATCACCTTTCCCTATCTGGCGCTCGTGTCGCTGACATCGCTGCTGGGCGGGATCCTCAACAGCCTCGACCGCTTCTGGGTGAACGCCGCCGCGCCGGTGCTGCTCAACATCTGCATGATCGTCGCGATCCTGTTCTTTCGCGGCGACAGCGCGGTCGGGACGGCGGAGACCCAGGCGATTGCGGTGACGGTGTCGGGCGCGCTGCAACTCGCCTGGCTGACCTGGTCCTGCCGTCGCGAGGGTGTCGTGCTGCGGCTGGGCCTGCCGCGCCTCACCCCGGACGTGAAACGCATGCTGGCGGTGATCGGCCCCGCGGCGCTGGGGCAGGGGGCGATCCAGTTCAACCTCCTGATCTCGACCTCGCTCGCGGCGCGCTTCCTGCCGCAAGGCGCGGTGAGCTACATCTATTATGCCGACCGGCTGAACCAGTTGCCGCTCGGCCTTGTCGGCATTGGCGTGGGCACCGCCATCCTGCCCGCGCTGTCGCGCCAGATCGGCGGCGGCGACCCGAAGGCGGCGAGCCATACGCAGAACCGCGCAATGGAACTGGCGCTGTTCCTGTCGCTCCCCGCCGCGGTGGCGCTGCTGATCTCCGCGACGCCGCTGGTGCGCGGCGTTTTCCAGCATGGTGCCTTCACCGCCGCCGACACGGCGGGAACGGCGGCGGTGCTGGCGGCCTTCGCGGCGGGCGTGCCCGCCTATGTGCTGATCAAGGTGCTGACCCCCGGATTCTACGCGCGGCAGGATACGCGCACGCCCGTCCGCATCGCGCTGGTCGCGATGCTGGTGAATCTCGTCGGCAATCTGATCCTCATCTGGCCCCTCGGCGCGATGGGGATCGCGGTCGCGACGGCGGTGTCGGCCTGGGTCAACGTGCTGCTGCTCTACCGGGTGCTTCACCGGCAGGATTTCCTGCGGCTCGACGCGCGTTTCCGCGACAAGGCGGTGCGGATCGTCGGCGCGGGCGCGGCGATGGGGGCGGCGCTGTGGGCGATGAACGACTGGCTCGACGCCTTTATGGCGGGGCCGCTCGCCGTCAGGATCGGCGCGCTGGCGCTGTTGTGCGGCGGCGGCGCGGCCGTCTATGGGCTGGCGTCGATGGCGCTGGGCGCGTATCGGATCGCCGAGCTGAAGGCGCAGATCCGGCGACCTGCGCGCGGTTGACGACAGGCGTGATCCTGCCCTGGCAGGATGAGCGCGGAAAACGGGGCTTTGATCAAATGCGTATCCTGTCCGGCATCCAGCCGACCGGCAATCTCCACCTCGGCAACTATCTGGGCGCGATCCGCAACTGGGTGGCGATGCAGGATGCCATGGGGGTCGGCGACGAATGCTTCTTCTTCCTCGCCGACCTCCATTCGCTGTCTGACCATATCCCTGCCGACCAGCGCCGCGCGATGGTGCGCGACATGGCGGCGGCGCTCGTGGCGTGCGGGATCGATCCCGACCGTTCGGTGCTGTTCAACCAGGCGCGCGTCCCCGCGCATGCGGAGCTGTGCTGGCTGCTGAACGGCACCGCGCGGATGGGCTGGCTCAATCGCATGACCCAGTGGAAGGACAAGGCCGGCAAGAACCGCGAAGGCGCGTCGGTCGCGCTGTTCGATTATCCGGTGCTTCAGGCGGCGGACGTGCTGCTTTACCAGGCGACGCATGTGCCCGTGGGTGAGGACCAGAAGCAGCATCTAGAGCTGACGCGCGATATTGCGGTCAAGTTCAATCTCGACACCGGGACCGAGACCTTCACCCTGCCCGATCCGATCATCCCGAAGGAAACGGCGCGGATCATGTCGCTGCGCGACGGATCGGCCAAGATGTCGAAATCCGATCCCAGCGACATGAGCCGCATCAACCTGACCGACGACGACGACACCATCATGCAGAAGGTCCGCAAGGCCCGGACCGATCCGGAACCCCTGCCGACCGGTCCCGCCGGTCTGGAAGGGCGCGCGGAGGCACAGAATCTCGTCGGCATCTACGCCGCGCTGGCGGGCCGGACGGCGGATGAGGTGTGCGCGGAGTTCGCGGGCCAGGGCTTCGGCGCGTTTAAACCCGCGCTGGGCGATCTGCTCATCGCCACGCTCGGCCCGATCCGCGATCGCTACCAGGCGCTGCGCAACGACGACGCCGCGCTTGATGCGGTCCTCGTCAAGGGTGCCGAGCGAGCGGCGGCGGCAGCGCGGCCGACGCTGATGGCGGCCTATGAGGCGCTGGGGTTGATGCGCTGAGAGGTGAACCGCCGCTTGATCGTTTCGCTGCCGCCCCATATGCGACAGGTGGAAAGCAGGCGGCATGACCCAGAAGCAGAGCGACGAGGTTTCAGGCACCGTGGGGCGCGAGCCCCACGGTCAACGGCCGGAGGATCGGTTCTTCCTGTGGCTTGTGGTGGCGGTCAGCGCGCTGCTGGGCCTCCTGATCTGGCCCTTTTTCGGCGCGATTCTGTGGAGCTTCGTGTTCGCACTGCTGTTTACCCCCATGGACCGCTGGCTGCGGCGGCTGATGGGCGGACGGCGCAATACGCCCGCGCTGTTGACGCTTCTCGCCATGCTGATGATCGTCATCGTCCCCGCGATCGGGCTGGGCATGGCGATATTGGGCGAGGCGGTCACCGTCTATGAGCGGATCGAGAGCGGGCGGTTCGACATCGGTGCGCTGTTCCTCAAGATCCAGTCGGTGCTTCCCGACTGGGCGCTGCGCCAGCTCGACCGGATGGGCATGGCCGACATCGACCAGATTCGCGAGCGGGTCGTCGGGCTGATTGCCGGCAGCTTCGAGACCATCGCCGCGCAGGCTCTCGCGATCAGCCAGAGCGCGCTGGCCGTGCTCCTCGCCATCGGCGTGGTCCTCTACCTCACCTTCTTCCTGCTGCGCGACGGGGACGAGATCGGCGGGCGGATCGAGGAGTCGATCCCGCTTCGCCCCGAGCTTCGCCGCGCGCTCCTCGACAAGATCGTGGCGGTGGTCCGCGCCACCATCAAGGGCAGCCTGGTCGTCGCGATCCTGCAGGGGCTGATCGGTGGCATCGTATTCGCGATGCTGGGGATCGGAGGCGCGATGCTGTGGGGCATCGCGATGGGCTTCTTCTCGCTGCTGCCCGCGATCGGTACCGCGATCATCTGGGTGCCTGTCGCGCTCTTCCTGCTGGCCACCGGATCGGTGGTGCAGGGCGCGATACTGGTGTTCTGCGGCCTGTTCGTGATCGGCATGGTCGACAATCTGCTGCGCCCGGTGCTCGTCGGCCGCGACACCCAGATGCCCGATTATGTGGTCTTCATCTCGACGCTGGGCGGGCTGGAGCTGTTCGGCTTCAATGGCTTCGTCGTCGGCCCGGTGATCGCCGCCCTGTTCATGGCGGTGTGGGAGATGTTCGTCGAGCGCCGCCGGGCGGAGGCGTGACGCCGCGTCAGGCCGCGCGCATCTCCGTTACATAATCGACGATCCGGTCGTGAAGGTTGGCCGAACCCTCGGCCAGGCTTGTCGACAGGTCGCGCATGTCGGCAGAGTTCGACGCGGCCTCAAGACTGGCCTGCTGGATCGCCGCGATGCTCCGGCAGATGCTTTCGGTTGCGGCTGCGGTCTCCCGCGCATCGCTTGCGAGCCGCTGACCGAGCTGGCGCTGATCCTCGATCGTGTGCTCGACCACGCGGCAGATGTCGTCGACGCTCTGGATGACTCGCTCCATGCCGCGATGGCCGCTGGTGACGGCCTCGACGGTGGAGCGAACGTCGCTGAGTTGCCGGGCGACGTCGCCGGCGGCAGCGCGCGCGCGATCGGCGAACTGCTTGATCTCCTGCGCCACCACCACGAAACCGGTGCCGCTGGTGCCGGCGCGGCTCGCCTCGATGCGGGCGTTGAAGGCGAGATGATTGATCGACTGGGCGAGTTGCCGGATCACCTCCAGCGTGTCGGCCATGATATCGGCGGTGCGGGCGAAGCGCTCGGCTTTTCCGCGCTGCTCCTTGACGATCGCCACGGCCTCGCGCGAAGTCACCTTGGCCTCGCCCACGCCGGCCCAGAGCTGGTCCAGCGCGGCGGCGAGGCGGTCGGATTCCGATGAGAGCGTGGCCATGCCGGTGCTGACCTGGCTTGCCGCGACGGCGGCGGCGTTGGCTTCCTCGCGGCTGGCTTCGGCGCGCCGCGCGGTCGCCGACGCACTCCGCGCCAGCCGGTCCGAGGCGGACCGCATGAAGTCCGAAAGTTCGCCGGCCTGGCTTTCGAAGCGACCGGCAACCGCGCTCATCGCATGGCTCCGCGTCGCTTCCCGCTCGGCGGCGAGCGCGAGCAGCGTGCGGTTGCTGACCGTGCCCCAGAAGCGGCCGTGGCGGGTCAGGATCATCCCCATGCTGCCGTTCTGCCGGGCATAGATGTCGAGAAGCTCGCCGATGGAAGACGCAGCGTCCGCGATCGGGCACGGCCGCAGGAAGGTGTCGAGATCGGTGCGGAACGACGGATTTTGAAGCAGCGAATGGCCAAAGGGATTGAACAGGATGCGACGCACGTCGTTCTCGTGGATCGTGCCCACCGGCCGCATCGCATGGTCGAGGATGGGGAGGAGCCGGATTTCCTCATTTGCCCTGAACATCTCGACCACGTCGCTCAGTGTCTGGCTGTCGAAACAGTAGATGGACTCGCTGCCGGCGATGCGCATCGCATCGACGAAGCCCGGAACGGACGAGGGTGCTGACGCGTGTGCGGAAGACTGTGCAGGGGCGTGTGTCACGGCCTATCCGATAAGCGGATGAGGTGAACAAGGATTTAGCGTAGTGTTACACGACGATGACAAACGGCTGTTTTGCGCCATTTTTTGGACATGATCGCTGAAAATGGAGCGCGATCACTGCGACGGGATGTGCCGTCCGGGCGTTCAAATGCGGTTCAGTGTCCGGCGGTTAACATGGACCTATTGCGCGATATGCGCTTACCGTGGTCGCCGGTCTGGAGAGGCCGGCACGCGAACAGAACAGAACAGGACGCAACAGATGACCAGCAAGAGGATTTGGCGGCTTGCGGCGGCACCAGCACTTGCCCTTACGGCGCTCACCGGCTGCTCCACCGGCTTCAACGCGAACGTCGCGCGCTTTCAGCAGCTTCCGCCGGCGCAGGGTCAGAGCTTTACCGTTGTCGCAGAGGACAGCCGCAATGCGGGCGGGCTGGAGTTTCAGCATTATGCCGATCAGGTCGCGGAGCGGCTGACGGGCTATGGCTATTCCCGCGCCGCCGATCCGGCGCAGGCGCAGCTCGTCGTTCGCCTCGGCTATGAGGTGGGGCCGGGGACCGAGAAAGTGGTGTCGAGCGGCTTCGCGCGGGATCCTTTCTATTATAGCGCGTTCTGGCATCCCTATGGCTATCGCGGATGGCGCGGTCGCTATGTCTACGGCTTCCACGATCCGTTCCTGTGGGGACCCTCGGGCTATTCCGATGTGACGAGCTATACCGTCTATGACAGCCGCCTGACGCTGCGCATCGACCGGGCCGGGACCGGCCAATCGGTGTTCGACGGCACCGCTCGCGCGCGCTCGCTGTCGGACAAGCAGACCTATGTGGTTCCCAATCTCATCGACGCGATGTTCACCGGATTTCCGGGCAACAGCGGTGAGGAGATCAAGGTGACGGTCGCACCGGAACCGAAGAAGTAGACGGTCCGACGGCTTCGGCCCGCGCGGGGGGCATTCCCTTTCGCGCGGGCTGCGGTATGAGCGGGTGATGATGACCCGCCTCGTGCAGGACGACACGCTATTCGGACTTGCCCGCCAGATCCGGCTGGAGGGGCCGTTGAGACTCGCCAGCGGCGCTGTCCTGTCGCCGGTCGATTTCGCCTATGAGACCTATGGGACATTGTCGCCTGCGCGCGACAATGTGATCCTGATCTGCCACGCGCTGACCGGCGACCAATATGTTGCGTCGCGCCACCCGGTCACCGGAAAGCCCGGCTGGTGGACGCGGCTGGTCGGCGAAGGGCTGCCGGTCGATCCTTCGCGGCACTTCATCATCTGCATGAACGTGCTGGGAAGCTGCATGGGATCGTCCGGCCCTGCCAGCATCGATCCGGCGACCGGCTCGCCCTATGGCATGCGCTTTCCGGTCATCACCATCGCCGACATGGTGCGCGCGCAGGCGATGCTGCTCGATCACCTTGGCATAGAGCGGCTGTTCGCGGTCATCGGCGGGTCGATGGGCGGGATGCAGGCGCTGACCTGGCCGACATTGTTCCCCGACCGGGTCGAGGCGGCGGTGGTGATCGCGTCGACGGCGCGACACAGCGCGCAGAACATCGCTTTCCACGAGGTCGGACGGCAGGCGATCATGGCCGATCATCGCTGGCGCGGCGGGGATTATTATGCCGATGGCGAGGTGCCCAGCTCGGGCCTCGCGGTCGCGCGGATGGCCGCGCACATCACCTATCTCTCGGAAGCGGGTCTGACCGAGAAGTTCGGGCGGCGGCTTCAGGGGCGGGACGCCAAGACCTTCGGGTTCGACGCCGATTTTCAGGTCGAAAGCTATCTGCGGCACCAGGGTATCAGCTTCGTCGACCGCTTCGACGCCAACAGCTATCTCTATATCACCCGCGCGATGGATTATTACGACATCGCCGATGATCATGGCGGATCGCTGGCGGCGGCATTCCAGACGACGCGGGCGCGCTTCTGCCTGATCAGCTTCGATACCGACTGGCTCTATCCCACCGCCGAGTCGCGGATCATCGTCCATGCGCTGAACGCCGCCGGGCGCGAAGCGAGCTTCGTCGAACTGTCGAGCCCGTTCGGCCACGACTCCTTCCTGCTCGACGCGCCTGAGATGAACCGGGTGATCGACGGATTCCTCAAGGCCGGCCGCCGATGAACACCGCCGGATTCGGATTGCGTCCCGACCTGGCGCTGATCGCCCGCAATGTCGCGGCGGGGTCGCGCGTGCTCGACGTCGGATGCGGCGACGGCGCGCTGATGGCGGCGCTTCGCGACATCAAGGGTGTCGATGCGCGCGGGCTGGAGCTGGACGGCGGCAATGTGGCGGCAGCGGTCGCGCGCGGCCTTTCGGTGGTTCAGGGGGATGCGGACACCGACCTCGGCTATTATCCCGACCGCAGCTTCGACTATGCGATCCTCAGCCAGACGCTCCAGACGACGCGCCGGCCCGATCGCGTCGTCGAGGAGCTGCTGCGCATCGGCAATCGTGCCTTCGTCAGCTTCCCGAATTTCGCGCAGTGGCGCCTGCGCGTCGGCCTTCTGGTGCGGGGTCGCATGCCGGTCACCCGCTTGCTGCCCGATAGCTGGTACGACACGCTCAACATCCACCATCTGACGATCGACGACTTCCGCGCGCTGGTGAAGGAGCGCGGCTGGACGATCGAGAATGCGTGGTTCCTGAAGGGCGGACGCGAAACGGGCAGCGGCCGCGCGAACCTCCTCGCCGAACATGCCGTCTTCCTGCTGAAAAGCTGAGCGGCGGGCGGGGGCGGAGGGCGCGGCGATGCATGGCGGTCATCATCAGCACCACCATCACGCGCATGACCATCATCATGGCCATCCATCGTCGCACGGCCCGGCTTTCGCGTTCGGTATCATCCTCAATCTTGCCTTTGTCGCGATCGAGGCTGTCTACGGCCTGATCAGCGGGTCGCTGGCGCTCATCGCGGACGCCGGCCACAATCTGAGCGACGTATTCGGCCTCGTCATCGCATGGGGTGCCATGGTGCTGAGCCGCCGCCCGCCCTCGCGGCGCTTCACCTATGGGCTGGGCAAAAGCTCGATTCTCGCAGCCCTTGTCAACGCGGTGGTGCTGATGCTGGCGGCGGGCGCAATCGCGCTCGAGGCGGTCCGGCGCTTTGCCGATCCGCAGCCGGTGGCCGGCTCTACCGTGATGATCGTGGCGGGAATCGGCATTGCCATCAATCTCGGCACCGCGCTGCTGTTCGTGCAGGGGCGGAAGCAGGACATCAACATCCGCGGTGCCTTTCTTCACATGGCCGCGGACGCGGCGGTGTCGGCCGGAGTGGTGGTGGCCGGGCTGGCGATCGGGGCGACGGGCTGGCTGTGGATCGACCCGGTGACCAGCCTGCTGATCGTCGCGGTGATCGTAGCGGGAACCTGGGGGCTGCTGAAGGAGGCTCTGGTCATGTCGCTCGCGGCGGTGCCGCCGGGCATCGACGCGGAGGCGGTACGACGGCACCTCGCCGGACTGCCGGGCGTCACGGCGGTCCACGACCTCCACATCTGGGCGATGAGCACGACCGACACTGCGCTGACCGCGCATCTCGTCATGCCCGAAGCGGCCGATGGCGACGCCTTTCTGTGCGATGTCGCGACCGAGCTTCGCGAGCATTTCGGCATCGGTCATTCAACCATTCAGGTTGAGCGTGACGCGAAAGCCTGTGCGCTCGAACCCGATGGCGTGATCTAGGCGCGCCGGATCAACCTTCCGCCATGGCGGCGTAGGTTTCCGATTCCTTCGCGATCAATATCTCGGCGAGCGCCCAATAGGCCTCGCCCCAAGCCTGAAGAACCGCGTCGGTCGCGACCTCCGCGCCGAGCACGTCGCGAATCGCAGGAAGCAGCGCCTCTGCCACGAGCGGATAATGCTCCGCCTTAACCCCCACTTCGACATGGCGGCCGACCATCCGCATCACCGCCGGAGTCAGCGCCTCCAGCTTATCGATGTTGCGCGCATAAGCAAGGATCGCGGCGGCGAGCCGGCGCGGTTGCTCGCCGCTTTGCTGCGCGGCGCGATCGAACATCGCCTCCACCTCGGGATTCTCGAAAAGGCGCTGGTACATGCGCGTGGTGATCGCGACCCCGTGCTTTTCAAGCGCGGGCGCGGTGGATTTGACGATCTGCATGGTTTCGGTGGAAAGCGCAGGCATGGAACCCCTCCTCAGAATCAGGTATTAAAAATACAAGTATTATAAATGCCGCTTTTATGCAAGCGCAGAGTCGAGGCTTTTCGAATGCAACTGACCCAGCAGACAGACTTCGCACTTCGCCTGCTCATCGTCCTTGCGCGCCGCGCCGACGAGCCGCTGTCGATTGCCGCGTTCGCCGATGATCAGGGGCTGTCGTACAACCACATGGCCAAGGTCGGTCAGGCGCTGGTTCGCGCCGGCTATGTCGAGAGCGTGCGCGGCCGGGCGGGCGGCGTCCGGCTGGCGCGCCCCGCCGAGGCCATCCGGATCGGCGATGTCGTGCGCGACCTCGAACCCCGGCTGACTGCCGCCGACTGCGGTGCCTGCCGGCTGAGCCGTAGCTGCGGGCTCAACGGCTTGCTGGGGGAAGCGATGGGTGCGTTTCTCGCGACGCTCGACGCCAGGACGCTGGCCGATATGGCGGTGCCGCTGTTGCCGGTCGCGCTACCGTGAAGCCGGTCTCATCGAGGGTCAGGGCAGCGGTCGGACGCGCAGCAGGACCGTGAGGGCCGCAGACAGCGCGGCGGCAAGCCACAGCGCCGACGCTCCCAGCTTCTGCATCGCCAGCGCGCCCGCCGATGCCCCGGCGACCAGCGCGATCCAGAGCGGGAGCCAGCGCAGCCATGCCATATCACGACGACCGTCGAGCAGATCGCCCAGCCCCTGTCCGATCCGGACCAGCGCGCCCGTCATGTAGGTGACGCCGATCCTCACCTCGCCGCCCGACTCGAGCACCACATTGGCGCTGCCCATCGCGGCGGCGATGAGGCCGAGCGTGACGAGCGTCGACGCCTCCCCGCTCATGCCCACCGCTCCGAGCGCGAGCATCAGCGTGACGAGCAGCATGACCGCCGATCTGCGCCCGGCGCTCGTCATGGCGCGGCTGACATAGGTGCCCGCCGCTACACCGATCACGAACGCCGCGATCACCACCAGCCCCATCAACGCCAGCGATCCGCCGTGAACCGTTCCCACGCCCAGCCGCGTCGAGTTGCCGCTCATGAACGAGACGAAGAAGCCCTGTGAGTGGATGAAGCCGATGGCGTCGACGAATCCTGCGAGCGCGGCGAGCAGGACAGCGACAAGCCGGGTATAGTCATCCGAGCGGACCATGGACGGCGTGTGTAGCGCAACGCGCGCATCCTGACGAGCGGGCGTCCCGTCTTCCTGCGGTCAGAGCAGAAACCAGCCGATCGCCCCGCCAAGCTGCAAAGCAGCGATGAGCTGAAGCCAGGTGGAGAAAGGCTGCTTGCGGGTCTTGTGCCGAAAGATCTGCCGGGCGCAGAACGCGGCCGGGCTGCCGCCGACAAGGGCGAGGAACAGCAGGTCCTTCTCCGGGATGCGCCGTCCGCCGGCCACCGCGCGGGCCTTGTCCTGCGCGAACGCAACGAAGGTGACGACGTTGACCGCGATCAGCAGGAGCAGGACGACATGAGCTTGTGGCATCATCCGATAGTATCGGCCCACCGGCTGAAGACCCGTTAACGCTCGCGCGTGGCGCTGAACCGGATGTCCGGGTTGCGTTCCTGCTGATAGTTCACGTCCCAGGCGGACTTCGCGAGGAACACGGGGTTTCCGTCGCGGTCCTTTGCCATCGCCGAGCGGTTGATGCCCGCAAAGCTCTCGAGCATCGCCGCGTCGCCCGTCAGCCAGCGTGCGGTGTCGAAGGGCGCGGGTTCCAGCACCGCCTCGACCTTGTACTCCGCCTCGAGCCGGCTGATCAGCACGTCGAGCTGGAGCTGGCCGACGACGCCCACGATCCACTGGCTGCCGATCTCCGGGTAGAAGACCTGGATCACGCCCTCCTCCGACAGATCGTCGAGCGCCTTGCGGAGCTGCTTGGTCTTGGTCGGGTCTTTCAACGCGACGCGGCGCAGGATTTCGGGTGCGAAATTGGGCAGGCCGGTGAAGCGCACATCGGCCTTTTCGCTGAGGCTGTCGCCGACGCGCAGCGTGCCGTGATTGGGAATGCCGATGATATCGCCCGGAAACGCCTCGTCGGCGATCTCGCGGTCCTGCGCGAAGAACAGGATCGGCGAATGGACCGCGATCGGCTTGCCGCTGCCCGAGGGCGTGAGCTTCATGCCGCGCCTGAACTTGCCCGAGCACAGCCGCATGAACGCGATGCGGTCGCGGTGCTGCGGGTCCATATTGGCCTGCACCTTGAAGATGAAGCCGGTCACATCGCCCCGGTCGGGCGTGACCGGCGCGGGTTCGGCGGGTTGCGCGCGCGGCGGAGGCGCATGGGTGGCGATGGCGTCGATCAGTTCGGCCACCCCGAAGCGCTTGAGCGCCGATCCGAAATAGACGGGCGTCAGGTCGCCGTTGCGATAGGCGGTGAGGTCGAAGGCCGAATAGCCGCCCTCCGCCAGCTCGATCTCGTCGGTGACGTCGTCGGGCAGCGTGGGATCGTCCTCCACCTTGCCGAGAAATTCGCGGCTGTCGCCTTCCGGCCGGCTGATGCGGCGGGTGGCAAGGTCGAGAATGCCCTGGAAGGTGCCGCCCATGCCTACCGGCCAGCTCATCGGCGCGACGTCGAGCGCGAGTGCGTCGGCGACCTCGTCGATCAGCTCGAAGGGCGACCGGCCTTCGCGGTCGACCTTGTTGATGAAGGTGATGATCGGGACCGAGCGCAGCCGGCACACCTCGAACAGCTTGCGGGTCTGCGGCTCGATCCCCTTGGCGGCGTCGATGACCATGATCGCGCTGTCGACGGCGGTCAGCGTGCGGTAGGTGTCCTCGCTGAAATCCTCGTGTCCCGGCGTGTCGAGCAGGTTGAAAGTGATGCCGGCTCGTTCGAAGGTCATCACCGAGGAGGTGACGGAGATGCCACGCTGCTGCTCGATCTTCATCCAGTCCGACCGTGCGCGCCGGTTCGCCCCGCGCGCCTTGACCTCGCCGGCAAGGTGGATCGCCCCGCCTTCGAGAAGCAGCTTCTCGGTCAGCGTGGTCTTGCCCGCGTCGGGATGCGAGATGATGGCGAAGGT
>CAZHGR010000069.1:0-14965 GCA_964532255.1 uncultured Sphingobium sp. | reverse complement strand
GCGTCGCATCGCAAGACTATGAAATTTCATCGGATAATTATGAATCAGGCTCTTAGGCCGCTTCGCTTCCTCCGGCGTAACACAGGTGGCAAAGGTCCGCCCCTGCCCCATGGCGGACTCCATCTGCTCTTTCATCTCGGGCGGCATGCCGGGGATGGAGATGTCCTGAACCTCCATGCTCGTCTCCCACCGGCCGGGCGAGATGAAGCTTTCGTCGGCGATATCGGCATTCTTCACCTTCTCCGCCACCTCGGCCATCGTGGCGTTCTCGGCCGTCACTGTATCGCCGCCCCCGCAAGCCGCGAGCAGCAGGAGCAGCGCTCCGCCTGTCACTGCCGCACCCATCGCTCTTGCCTGCCGCATCTGTCCCTCCCGTTTGATCGACGCCAATCTAGCGGGCGGTGGGATGGAAGGGCAATGACGAAGAGATGCGTCCGTAACGGACGCATCTGTTCTTTATTTGTTCCGATCTTGAAGCAAGGCTGCCTGCGAACGGAATGGAGTTCGCTTGGCCAGAGCAGACACCCCATTGTCGGCGGATCGCGCCGCCTTCGTGCTGTACCTCCGCACCGGACGTCGTGTGGAGGTCAAGTATAACCCTTGGCACGACCCCGATGACGGGCGTTTCACATTCGCGGGATCGGGCCGCTATGTTCCCGCTGAGGGTGGCTTCAGAGGCGGCGGTGGCAGCTTCGGCGGCGGCGGCGCTTCGGGCCGGTGGGAGCCGGAACCGGAGCCGCGCGGCAAAGCTGCGCCACGCCCCTCTCCGGCAACACCCCCTCGCAAAGCCCGATCGCCCGCTTCATCTCCGCTCAGGCCACAGCCCGCGCCGCGCACCACGCCAGCAAGTCCCGCTGCAAGGCGAACGCCGCTTGCCCCCGCGATCAACCGGGGTGCAACGCCGGTACCGATCGCTCCCGCGAAACCACCAAAGCCCCGCGACCATGTGGTCAGCAACGGCTATCGATTTGAGGTCGAAAAGGATGTTAAGCGAACGGGCCATGTCATTGGTGAGATCCGCATGGTCGGCGAGGTTCAGCGCTCGCGCCGCGCTCAGGCTGATGCGGGCAAGCCAGATCGCCGTCCTGGCGACGACGGCGGCCATTTCATCGCCGCCCGCTTCGGCGGTCCCCGTGAATGGTTCAACCACTTTGCACAGGACGCCAACTTCAACCGGGGCGCCTATCGGCGGATGGAAGACGAATGGGCGAGGGCGATCCGGCGAGGAGAGCAAGTCTTCGTCGATATCTTCCCCATCTATGAGGGGCGATCAAGGCGGCCCTCGCAAATCATCGTCCATGGAATCGTTGGAGGGCAAGCGCGGGTCTGGCACTTTGGCAACGAAAAAGGCGGAGGGAAGAATGAACTTTGACGAAGAAAATGACACGATCGCCCCGATGCTGGCGGATTTGGGCGGCGAACTTGCACGAACGTTCGGTCCCGGTAGCGAAGACTTGCTACTCTATGTCGAGGCGGGCGATGGCTGGTACTCCTACTCGCTGTGGCAGGCAGAGGGAGACAGGGTGCAGTCCCACTTTACAACACGCGAAATCAAACGTCAGGTGGAAAGCATCAGGAATGTCCCTCCACCTCAACGCCGCTGGTCCAAACTGGTTCTCAGCGTGGTGGGAACGCATTTTGACGCGAAGTTCGGCTATCCGGAAGAGGACAACGTTGAGGTCGGCAGCGGGGTGGACCGTTCCGACGCAGTTTTGCGGCAGTATTTTCCTGAAAAGCGCCTCGTTCCTGCTCCCTTACCCGAATGGGCGATGGCCAACCCGCCGCATGATACCCCGCGTTTGGACTGATCCTCACCCCAATTGCCCCCGCCGCCCCCGCGCCCCATATTGCGCGGCATGGCGATCCAGATCCGTACAACCCTTGACGAGCCTGACACCGGCCAGTCCTTCGTCCCGCACCGCCCGCAGCGCCCCGACAAGATCGAGGGCGGGCGGCCGTTCGTCCTGAAATCCGACTATCAGCCCGCCGGCGACCAGCCGGCCGCGATCGCGGAACTGGTGCGCGAGGCTGAGGCGGGCGAGCGCAACCAGGTGCTGCTGGGCGTCACCGGGTCGGGCAAGACCTTTACCATGGCCAAGGTGGTCGAGGCGCTGCAACGCCCCGCCCTCGTGCTTGCTCCCAACAAGATCCTCGCCGCGCAGCTTTACGGCGAGTTCAAGTCCTTCTTTCCCGACAATGCGGTCGAATATTTCGTCAGCTATTACGATTATTATCAGCCCGAAGCCTATGTCCCCCGCTCCGACACCTATATCGAGAAGGAGTCGAGCATCAACGAGGCGATCGACCGGATGCGCCACTCGGCGACCCGCGCCCTGCTCGAGCGCGACGACGTGCTGATCGTCGCGTCGGTCTCCTGCCTTTACGGCATCGGGTCGGTCGAGACCTATTCGGCGATGATCTTCGACCTCAAAAAGGGCCAGACGGTCGACCAGCGCGAGATCATCCGCAAGCTCGTCGCCCTCCAGTACAAGCGCAACGACGCCGCCTTCGCGCGCGGCAATTTCCGGGTGCGCGGCGACAATCTGGAGCTGTTTCCCAGCCATTACGAGGACATGGCGTGGCGCATCAGCTTCTTTGGCGACGAGATCGAGGAGATCGCCGAGTTCGACCCGCTCACCGGCAAGACGGGCGCGAAGCTGAACAGCGTGCGCGTCTACGCCAATTCGCATTATGTCACGCCCGGCCCGACGCTGAAGCAAGCGAGCGAGGCGATCCGCCACGAACTGACCGAGCGGCTGAAGGAACTGACCGCCGAGGGGCGCCTACTGGAGGCGCAGCGGCTCGAACAGCGCACCCATTTCGACCTGGAGATGATCGCCGCCACCGGCTCGTGCAACGGCATCGAGAATTACAGCCGCTTCCTCACCGGCCGCCTGCCCGGCGAGCCGCCGCCGACGCTGTTCGAATATCTGCCCGAAAACGCGCTGCTGTTCGTCGACGAAAGCCACCAGACGGTGCCGCAGATCGGCGCGATGGCCAAGGGCGACCATCGGCGCAAGATCACGCTCGCCGAATATGGCTTCCGCCTGCCGAGCTGCATCGACAACCGCCCGCTCCGCTTCAACGAATGGGACGCGATGCGCCCGCAGACCGTGTGCGTGTCCGCAACGCCGGGCGGATGGGAGCTGGACCAGTCGGGCGGCGTGTTCGTCGAGCAGGTCATTCGCCCCACCGGCCTGATCGACCCGCCGGTCGAGATCAAGCCCGTCGAGGACCAGGTCGACGACCTGATCCACGAGGCCAAGCAGACCGCCGCCAAGGGCTATCGCACCCTCGTCACCACGCTGACCAAGCGCATGGCGGAGGATCTGACCGAATATATGCACGAGGCGGGGATCAAGGTCCGCTACATGCACTCCGACGTCGAGACGCTGGAGCGTATCGAGCTGATCCGCGACCTGCGGCTCGGCGTCTATGACGTGCTCGTCGGCATCAACCTGCTGCGCGAGGGGCTCGACATTCCCGAATGCGGGCTGGTCGCGATCCTCGACGCCGACAAGGAGGGCTTCCTGCGCTCGGAAACCTCGCTCATCCAGACCATCGGCCGCGCGGCGCGCAATGTCGACGGGCGCGTGATCCTCTATGCCGACCGCATGACCGGCAGCATGGAGCGCGCGCTCGGCGAAACCTCCCGCCGCCGCGAGAAGCAGGAGGCGTACAACGCCGAGCACGGCATCACGCCCGAAACGGTGCGCAAGCAGATCGGCGACATCATCGCCCATGTCGCGAGCAAGGATCAGGTCACGGTGGACACCGGGATCGAGGACCGCCCGCACATGGTCGGCCACAATCTGCGCGCGTATATCGAGGACTTGGAGAAGAAGATGCGCGCGGCGGCGGCCGACCTGGAGTTCGAGGAAGCGGGACGGCTGCGCGACGAGATCAGGAAGCTGGAGGCGGAGGAGCTGGGGCTGCCTGCCGAGAGCCAGGTGACGGGGTCGGCCGGGCGCTATCTGGGCCGCGCGACCGAGGGGAAGCCGGGGACTCGGAAGCTGAGGTATGGGAGGACGCAGCGGAAGGGGCGGTGAAATGTAGCGCCCCTTTCAAGGCGCTACATTTCATGTTCATGCCTCGTTGGTGTGCCAACGTTCGGCGGCAATGCCCAGCCAAATATGCGGGACAGCTGAGAACGTAAGCAGAATACACGCGAAGAGGCATAAGCCGCCCCGGAACATGTGCTTGTTACAATGTTCGTTATCTTGACAACCTTCATCAAACGCGATGATCGCTTCGACAAGAAGCGCGATTGCCACCGCAAGTTCAGCGGCGACCGACAGGGGCAAGCCCGAGACGATAACCAGTGCGCCCGCGAGAATTGCCGACGTGCTCAAGGCGAGCACACGAGATGTTGTTTTAGGTCTGCGCATGTCCTTTCTCCCAATGAAGCGCGCCACCGACCGTCGGGGGTGTGAGTGCCGTGACGCGACACGATTGATACCCTAGATTCTCGATTCGCGCTAGCCGCGGCATCTTTCAATCCGGCTACACACCTAACCCGGAACCAGTGTCGATATTATATTTAAGTATATGTTTTTAATCGGTAAAATCGGTAGCATTTCGACACTCAATCGATGAGCGATCAGGCTCATACAGCGTGGTGCGGGACGCTGCCATTCACAACGACTTCGTCTTTGCATTTGCGGGATTGGCGATCCGTCAAGGGCGTTAACGAATTTTCTGAAGGCTTCTGAAGGCGCTTGCATCTAAATGATGTGACGATATACTCAGTGCCGGGTGTGAGTGCGACCATGTCCGCTCATCGGGGAGACGCCGTTCGGCGTCTCCCCTTTTATTTGCGCATCGTTGATCTCACCTTCAGAACGTGAATGAAACCTCATGTGGCTCCTTGAAGTCTCGCGTTACCTACTAGCTAGGTTTGACAGCGGTGTTACGCTCCACAAATATTCTGCCAGCGTATTGAAACAATCGTCGCCCGCATGTTACCCACGCGCCTTTCAAAGAGGTCCTTGCGGCGCAAGGCGGTTCTAGAGGCATGCATCAGGCGTCGATGGGAAGCTGGATGTCTCAGGGGGGATCGGATGTCTGATATCGCTGTTGAACTCCTCAATTGGTCGAAGCTGAAAAGCTCGAAAATTGCGTTCGTGCCTGACCTAGTCAGGCGTGCGAACGGCGCTGTGGGGGCATTCAGTAACGCGGATTTGTACCGGGCCAGCCAAGCGTTAGGACAAAAGGCGTTTTCGCAACATGTTGTCGGTACAATCATGAATCTTGAGGCGGTGACGGTCGCAAAGGCCGAGCAGGTGGTTGCCGCCTATGCAGGTCTCGATCCGGGCATTGTCGCAACTCACGGCCCGTTAACCGATGATCATATTGTCATTGCTGCCCTTGCCGTGCCGCAACTTGGGGACCTGATGATCGCGGCGGGCATGATCGATGCGGCTGGAAAGCCCGATGCCGGTGCCCTCGCCGCGCTCAGCGGCGTAAGCGAGCGCGCGATTAGCCACGCCCTACGGAGAGGCCGCGTGACCGGGGGCATTGCGTGCGCGCTGCACGCCGCATTGCAATCCACCGGCGTGGCCGTGCCAGGTCTTCAGGCATTCGCAACGTCTGATTTCCGGGAGACCGTTGCAAGGAAGTCGATTGTTGACGCGCCGTTCAAGCTGAGCGATCTGCTGTTGCCGGTTTCCCCAACTGCTCCCGAAACGTGGGAGTAGCTGCGGCCGCTTGAGCCCCTCTCCCGCGCGGCCTAAAGCCGCCCCATGATCCGCCTCTCCGACCTCACCCTCCCGCTCGACCACAGCCCGCAAGCGCTCGAAGCCGCCGTCATCGATCGCCTCGGCATCGCGCCCGAGCGGTTGCGCGGCTTCACCATCTTCCGACGGGGCAATGACGCGCGCAAGAAGACGGCGATCAAGCTCGTCTATGTGCTCGACGTCGATGTCGCCGATGAAGCCGAGGTTCTGGCGCGGCTCTCGGGCGACGCGCATGTCCGCCCGACGCCCGACCTCCGCTATACGCCCCCCGTCACCGCGCCCGTCAACTATAGCGGCCCGCGCCCCGTCGTGATCGGCGCGGGGCCGTGCGGGGTGATGGCGGCGCTCACGCTGGCGCAGATGGGCTTCCGCCCGATCATCATCGAGCGCGGCAAGGCGGTCCGCGAGCGCACGAAGGACACCTGGGACCTGTGGCGCCGCGCGACGCTCCACCCGGAGAGCAATGCGCAGTTCGGCGAGGGCGGCGCGGGCACCTTCTCTGACGGCAAGCTCTACAGCCGTATCAAGGATCCGCGCCACTTGGGCCGCCGGGTGCTGGAGGAATTCGTCAAGGCGGGCGCGCCCGACGACATCCTCTATGAAGCGCACCCGCATGTCGGCACCTTCCGCCTCGTCACCATGGTCACCAACATCCGCGCCGAGGTGGAGGCGCTGGGCGGCGAGTATCGCTTCGGCACGCGGGTCGAGGATTTCGAGATCGCCACCCGCCCCGACGGCAGCCGCCGCCTCGTCGCGCTCCATCTGTCGACCGGCGAGCGGCTGGCGGCAGACCATGTCATCCTCGCGGTCGGGCACAGCGCGCGCGACACCTTCCAGACGCTGTACGACCGCGGCGTCCATGCCGAGGCCAAGCCCTTCGCGATCGGCGTCCGCATCGAGCATCCGCAAGGCTGGATCGACACCGCGCGCTACGGCCCGTTCGCCGGAAACAAGATCCTCGGCGCGGCCGCCTATGCCATCGCGCACACCGCCAGCAACGGCCGCGCGGTGTACAGCTTCTGCATGTGCCCCGGCGGCCGCGTCGTTGCCGCCACGTCGGAGGAGGGGCGCGTCGTCACCAACGGCATGAGCCAGTACAGCCGCGCCGAGTTCAACGCCAATTCGGGCCTCGTCGTCGATATCACGCCCGAGCGCGACTTTCCCGGCCATCCGCTCGCGGGCATTGCCTATCAACGGCAGTGGGAGGAAGCGGCGTTCCGCGCGGGCGGCGGCAATTATCACGCGCCCGGCCAGCGGCTGGAGGACTTCCTCGCCGCCCGCCCCTCGACCCGGCTCGGCAGCGTCACGCCCAGCTACAAGCCCGGCGTCGCCATGACCGACCTGGCGGAATGCCTGCCCGGTTTCGCGGTCGAGGCGATGCGCGAGGCGCTGCCGGTGTTCGGGCGCAAGATCCCCGGTTACGACCATCCCGACGTGGTGATGACGGGCGTGGAAACACGCACCAGCTCGCCGATCCGCATCCGGCGCGGCGCGGATATGCAGAGCATCAACACCGAGGGGCTTTATCCGGGCGGCGAGGGCGCGGGCTATGCGGGCGGGATATTGTCGGCGGCGGTGGATGGGATCAAGCTGGCCGAGGCGGTGGCGGTGCGGATGGTGGGGGGTGTCTGATTGCAGCGGGTAAATGTGGACGTGTCACCGTAATTCCTGTCCAGATTCTCTAAGCCAACTCTTACGTCACCGGCTATAGGGACAAGGTTCGCGTATGGCCATGGGGACTCGCAAGTGGCGCATTTCGACGACGTCGTTCTTCACCTTTACCAAGCTTCTGCAGAGCCGGATCATTGGGAGGAGGCCCTCAGACGCCTTGAGAACTTCACGGGCGCGGCCGGCGCGACGATGAACTACATGCCTTTTCAAGAAGGCTCGGCGTTCGTCATCTCGGGCCGCATGCCTCCGGAGGCGTGCGCCGAATATGCGCGCGACTACATGGCGATCTGCCGACGGGTGCAGCATGGGATGACCTTGCCCGAACTTGCGATTCAGTATGACTATCTTCACACCGATGAAGCGGAGATGGACAATGACCCGGTCTATGATTGGCTCGGCAAACAGGGGCTTCGCTATTCGGTAGCGACCATTTTGCAACGTAACGAAGATTATCGCGTGGACATCAGCCTCCAGCGGCTGCGCAAGAATGGCCATGTGCAGCAGGCCGACATTGACGTGTTTAACCGCATTACACCCCATGTCCGCCAGGCTGTTGCCTTGGCCGGTCATCTGAAGACATTGCAACGGCGCGAAAGCTTTGCGCATATCATGTTGGACAGACTGTCGAAGCCCGCGATGCTCTTGGACGCGAAGGGGCGCGTCTTGTTCCTCAATCACGCGGCTGAAGGGCTGGTTTTGGCTAGCGAGGATGTTGCCATCAAGGGTGGACGATTGACCTTTCCGAGGGATCGGGCGGCAGCTACGCGTTTCGACCGGCGCCTGGCGGAGGTTGCGGTGATGGCGACGGGTTTGGACGATGGCTGGGTACGCATTGACCGCGCGGGGGCTCCTCCGCTGGGGCTCCGGCTCCTGCCTCTGGTCGGCGACGCGGTTCGCGACGTAGCCGCCCAAGCGAGCATATTGGTGGTCGTCCATGATCCCGAGGCCGCACGATCACTTTCCGAAGCGGCGTTGCGCGAACTGTTTGACCTGACTGCGACGGAAGCGAGGGTTGCGATGGAGGTTGGGCGTGGCCGACCGCTCCGGGACGCAGCGAGTACGATGGGACACAGCTACGAAACGGCGCGAGCGCACATGAAAAGCATTTTCGGAAAGATGGGGATCAATCGACAGCAGGACCTGATGCGCGTTTTGACCGCGCTGGCGGCAGACGGAAAGAGTGCAAAAGGCGACTGAAGGCGAACGCTTCTGTTCGCGCACCGCCTGAACAGAGGCTGAGGTGCCGGCCGTCAGAAAATCTGCCGCTGCTCGCGGCAGCATTCGGCCAGGGACGGGCATCGACAGCGCCGATGTCAGATCGCAAGCTTGCGGTGCTCCATGAGCCGATGTTCAATGACCCGTCGCCAGATACGCTCCCTGCACTGAATGATGGCGCTGGGCCTCCGAAGCAGGTCCGAAACCGCAGCCTTACCCAGATGGGTGATGCGACAAATGACTGTGCCCGATATGCTGCCCGGCGCGTGTCACGGCTAGCGGGGGATCGAAATGCGTATGTGGCGGACTGGGATATCGGCGGCCATTTTGGCCACGAGCAGTTTGGCGTTTTGCTCTCCTGGTCATGCTGGTGCTTTTATAGTGCTACCGTCACCAGATGGGCCCTCCATCGTTCAGGAGGATCCTGTCGCGTTGAAAAATGCGGTGACTTACTCCGATGAACGGGGAACGCGCGCTGGTGTGGCCAAGGCCGACCTCTCCCGGGGTGTGATTGGATCCTCCGCTTCAGCTACGAGCACGGACAAATCTCTCGGAACGCAGACTTCGGCCTATCTGACGGACAGCATTTTTCTGAACGTGCCCGGCTCGAATGCTGACACTCTCACCGAAGTCGAGTTTAGCTTCTGGCTGTCCGGACACATTCAGCAGCCTAGTCCAGCCAATCTCAGTTTCGGAACAACATTTTACGTTCCTGGATACAGCTTGCCCATCGGTTACGCATATTCCGCAGATGGTTACGGAAACTCTTCTCACAACTCAAGCGACAACTGGGGTTTTCTGAGTTATTCAGGAGGCCTCGAGTATCAGCTTATTGTCGGTCGATTCAACTTGATTGGACCCGATCCGACTTTCAGCTTTTTGACCGGAATGACAACAACGGCTTCGAGTAACGCCGGACAAAGTGCATCGATAGACTATGCGCATACAGCAACCTTGCGGTTCAATACACCACCCGGCGTGACCTGGACATCGCAATCCGGATCGTTCCTCTCCGCCGTCAGCCCGGTCCCCGAACCTGCGACATGGATGATGATGCTTTGCGGTTTCGGTGCCACCGGATGGGCGATGCGCCGCCGCAATATGCACCTCGCTGGAGCTTGACGGGACGGCAGCCCCTTTGTCGATCTCTGCTGAAAGATTTTCAAAGCGACCACACGACCGAATTCGAGTGCGGTTGGCGACGAACAAGCCGATCAGTTCACGCACATAAGGTGCGCACAGCAAGCACAGAAGGATTTATGCAAATGCGTTCACGATTCCGGGTCTTGGTGCCATTACTCCTGATCGGCTCAGCCATGCCGTCCTCAGCGCGGGCAACCCAGGCTCTGTCTCATGCCATAGCTTCTGATGGCAATCCGGGCCCGGGCGACCAGAATGTTCTGAACATCGGGGATGTGGCCTCCGCAGCCTCCGCTGATAACGGGAGCGCCTATAGCAGTGCCTATGCAAACATCGCGTCGGGACGCTCTGGGGGATTTGTGGTTTCGGCACCAGTCGTCGGTTCCGTTGCCTATGCTCAAGCCAATTTGTCGGAAACGCTGCACTTCTCGATCGCGGGCGGGAATGATGACAGTGTTACCCCTGTGCGGTTCGTATTCGACCTGCATGGGATCAATGTGTTCCCGGATACCGGCGGATACTACACGGTATATCAAGCAATGGTGAGTGCGTCGGGCATTCAATCGAGTTCCGCCTATTATTCTCATGTCCTTTCAAACTATATCGAAAACCGTGAACAATCGGATGGATGGGGTTTCTCCAGTTTGGGCTTTTCGGGGAATAGCAGACTGTTTGTAGGCCAGTTTCTGCTTTACGGAGCCGAACAGGACGTTTCGTTGGCTACAAGCCTGGCCCTCTTGGCTGCTGGAGGCGCGAGCCTTGACTACTCGCATACCGCGTCGATCGGCTTGGAAGTTCCTGACAATGTAACGTGGACGTCGAGTTCAGGCTTGTTTCTTACGGCAGCCGCGGTGCCTGAACCTGCGACGTGGGTAATGCTGCTCGTGGGATTTGGCCTCACTGGCGCAACTTTGCGCAGGACAGCAAGAGCGAGCAGGCTATCGTTGCTTGCAAGTTGAGGTAGAATGCATAACTCTGAACGCGGCGTCAGATAAGATATTTATCGGACATCTCTGACGCTCCCCGTAGAATGAAGGGATCGATCCTCATGCCTTCGAGGTCGGCTCGGACCAAGGCCAGGTGTTCGTATTACGGTGGTATTACCATTACCGATTAGATTACGGTCACAGGTGCGAAAACTCCTAAATTGCGTGTGGCCTCGGGTCTGACCGCGCGCCAAACGAGATTGAACTATAGCCCTGGAGCCAACCACGCGGCAAGGAAGGCGGAGCGTTGAAAGCGACTTGGCCCCCTCAGCAACGGGCACCCCCACACCCTCGCCCTCCCCCGCTTGCCGCCCCGTCCCCGCCACGCCATCTTGGCACCGTGCCATCCTCCCCCCTCCCCGCCCCCATCACCGACTGGTTCGCCGCGCGCGGGTGGAGCGTCCGGCGGCATCAGCGCGATATGCTCGCGGCGGCGCGGGCGGGGCGGCATGCGTTGCTCGTCGCGCCGACGGGGGCGGGCAAGACGATGGCGGGGTTTCTGCCCAGCATTGCCGAGCTGATTGAGGCTCCGCGCGAGGGACTGCACAGCCTCTATGTCTCGCCGCTGAAGGCGCTCGCGGTCGATGTTCAGCGCAACCTCCTCACCCCGATCACCGACATGGGCCTGCCCATCCGGGTCGAGACGCGCAGCGGCGACACGCCGTCGGACCGCAAGGCGCGGCAGCGCGCGAAGCCGCCGCACATGCTGCTCACCACGCCCGAATCGCTGTCGCTGCTGCTCTCCTATCCCGACAGCTTCGCCTTCTTCGCCTCGCTCCGCACGATCATCATCGACGAGGTCCACGCCTTTGCCGCCGACAAGCGCGGCGACCTGCTCGCGCTATCGATGGCGCGGCTGCAGGGCATCAACCCCGCGCTTCGCCGCGTCGCGCTGTCGGCGACGGTTGCCGACGCGGACGCCTATCGCCGCTGGCTCGCCCCCGATGGCGACGCCGCATCGGTCGCGCTGGTCGAGGGTGATGCCGGTGCCGCACCCGATGTCCGCATCCTGGTGCCGGAGGACCGCGTCCCCTGGTCGGGCCATTCGGGCAAATATGCCGCGCGGCAAGTGATGGCGGAGATCGCGAAGAACCGCATGACGCTCGTCTTCTGCAACACGCGCGGGCTGGCCGAGCTGATCTTTCAGGAGCTGTGGGCGGTCAATGACGACAATCTGCCCGTCGGCATCCACCACGGCAGCCTCAGCCGCGAGGCGCGGCGCAAGGTCGAGGCCGCAATGGCCGACGGGCGGCTGAAAGGGCTGGTCGCCACCGCCAGCCTCGACCTCGGCATCGACTGGGGCGACATCGACTGCGTGATCCAGATGGGCGCGCCCAAGGGGTCGTCGCGGCTGCTCCAGCGCGTGGGCCGCGCCAACCACCGGCTCGACGAGCCGAGCCGCGCGCTCATCATCCCCGGCAACCGCTTTGAGTATCTGGAGGCACGCGCCGCGCTCGACGCGATTGCGGAGGGCGAGCGCGACGCCGACAGCTTCCGCCCCGGCGGCCGCGACGTCCTGGCGCAGCATATCATGGCGCTCGCCTGCGCCGGGCCGCTCGACGAGGCCGCGCTGCTCGGCGAGCTGCGATCCGCCGCGCCTTACGCCGACCTGACGGCGGCCGAGCTGGCGGCGGAACTGAACTTCATCGCGAACGGCGGCTATGCGCTCGCCGCCTATGACCGGTTCCAGCGCCTCCGCCGCGCGCCCGACGGCACATGGCACATCGCCCATCCCCGCTTCGCGCAGCAGCATCGCCTCAACGCCGGGATCATCGTCGACCAGCCCGCGCTCGACATCCGCTTCGCCAACGGGCGCAAGCTGGGCACGGTCGAGGAAGGCTTTGCCGCCACGCTCGGCCCCGGCGATACCTTCTTCTTCTCCGGCATGTCGCTGGAAGTGGTGCGGCAGGACGAGGCGGACCTGATCGTCCGCGCCTCGACCCGCCCCGCGCGCGTGCCGAGCTGGGGCGGGACGCGCATGGCGATGTCGACCCGCCTTGCGGGCCGCGTGCGCCGCTTTCTCGCCAGCCCCGAGGAATGGCACCGCTTCCCTGACGATGTCCACGAGTGGCTGGCGATGCAGCGCCTGCGCTCGATCCTGCCGCAGCCCGACGAGCTGCTGATCGAGACATTTCCGCACGACCGGCTGCACCATATGGTGATCTACAGCTTCGAGGGGTGGAACGCGCACCAGTCGCTCGGCATGCTGCTGACGCGGCGGATGGAGGTGCAGGGGCTGCAGCCGGTGGGGTTCGTCTCCAACGACTATGCGCTCGCGGTCTATGGCTTGAAGCCGGTGCCCGATCCCGCCGCCTTGTTCTCGGCCGACATTCTCGACGAGGAGTTCGTCGAATGGGTGGAAAGCTCAAGCCTTTTGAAGCGCGCCTTTCGCGACGTGGCGGTGATCAGCGGCCTGATCGAGCGGCACCAGCCCGGCAAGCGCAAGACCGGGCGGCAGGTGAGCTTTTCCACCGACCTCATCTACGACGTGCTGCGCCGCTACGAGCCCGACCATCTGCTGCTCAAGGCCGCCTGGGCCGACGCGCGCGCGCGGATGACCGATGTCGGGCGACTGGGCGACCTCATCGACCGCGCCGCCACGACGATCCGCCACGTGGCACTGGACCGGGTCAGCCCGCTGGCGGTGCCGGTGCTGATCATGATCGGGCGGGAGCAAGTGGCGCAGGGCGCGTCGGAGGATCAGTTGCTGATCGAGGCGGAGGAACTGGCGCGGATTGCGATGGGGGTGATTTTATAGGCAGCTACTTTGCCGCAGGCTTAGAAGCCTCTGTTGAAAGGCTAGCCGTCAGATAGCGCACCGCTATCGGGACGACACCGCTGATTTTAGCCTTAGGAGGGGTAATGACGAGTTGATGTTCGACATACTCACAGACCGCGCGATCCGCAGCATCGCTACCGCTCGTGGCGGTGACTTCACATGCAGTAACATGTCCAGTCGCATCGAAGATGAGCCTTGCTCTGACAGGTGAGCGATAGCCGACAGGAATGACGGAAACTTGCAGTGGTAGGATGATATTGGTAGTCGGCTGGCGTTCGTCCACGCCCCACGTGCTGGCCAAGCGGTAAACTCCCGCAACAGGTGAACCAGCCAAATCCAACGCAGGATCGAACCGCGCTCTCGACCTCATTAGCGAACATGTCACGGCGTCCAGCGTCTCGAATCCACTACTCTCGGTAATCTCGCATGCGTCCACTCGTCCCTTGGGAGAAACCTCAATCTGAACGGACACGATTCCGGTTTCATTTCTACGCGCAGAAGATCTGGGGTAGTCGCTACCGGATATCAGGTCTTGCGGATTACGCAGTTTGGGAGATCGGCTTACGTCAGCTGCCCACGCATCTTGGGTAAACTGCACCGTGCCGATCAGCCAAAAACCAGCTGCATACCATGGAAATCGCATCTGTAGTCCCTGATCAAGAGAACAGGCCTGAGTTGACGATCACTGAACAGCGCAAGATAACCTCTGTGGTCATAGTCCTTGCTGACTTACATCGATGTCAGCCCCGCCCCTCAGCTCGCCATGCCTCCCGCCGCCAGCACCGCCAGCGTCACCAGTTCGGACGCGGTCGATCCCATCGTCGCGACCTGCACGGGGCGGTCGAGGCCGACGAGCATCGGGCCGATCACCGAATCGCCGCCCAGTTCGCGAAGCAGCTTGGCCGAGAGGTTGGCCGATTGCAGCCCCGGCATGACCAGCACATTGGCCGGGCCGGACAGACGGCTGAACGGATAGCTTTTCATCACCGTCGGGTTGAGCGCGACGTCGGGTGCCATTTCGCCTTCATATTCGAAGTCGACCTCGCTCTCGTCGAGCAGGGCGACCGCGTCGCGGATATTCTCCAGCCAGTTGCCCGCCGGGTTGCCGAAGGTCGAATAGGACAGGAACGCCACGCGCGGCTCATGCCCCATGCGGCGCGCGACGCGCGCGGTGCCGATCGCGATGTCGGCGAGCATCCGAGCGCTCGGCCGTTCGTTGACCGTCGTGTCGGCCATAAACACCGTGTGCGACTGGCCGACGAGGATGTGGATGCCGAACGGCGTGCGCCCTTGCTGCTTGCCGATGACGCGGGTCAGTTCGCGCATCGTCTGCGCATAGGTGCGGGTAACGCCGGTGATCATCGCGTCCGCCTCGCCCATCTCTATCAGCAGCGCGCCGAAGATGTTGCGGTCGCGGTTGACCATCCGCTCGCAATCGC
>CAZHGR010000068.1:0-15028 GCA_964532255.1 uncultured Sphingobium sp. | reverse complement strand
GAGGTTGAAGGTCCGGTCCATCCGGTCCTTCGCCATCGCGAAATAGGCTCCGCCCGAATGATAGGGAGTCGGCTGCGTCAGCGCCGGGTCTACGAACAGCGCGAACCCCGCAGGGGCGGAGGACAAAGCGGTCATGGCACCATCCTGATGATGAGGCGCGTGGCCATCAGCGATCCGTTACGGTGCCGACCGCTTCCGCTAGACCGTTTGTCATGGGGCCAATGCTCCAAGGATTAAGGCCCGGCCGATTTTGCCGCAACGCACAATCAACTAGGGACTTGCCCGAACGTCATCAAGAGCCGTTAAGCACGCATACAACGAACTGGCGCTCGCAATTTGCTTTGTCAGTCCAACCTAATCCCGACAGCGCGGAATATGGTCGGGGAGAGAGGATTCGAACCTCCGGCCCCTGCCTCCCGAAGACAGTGCTCTACCAGGCTGAGCTACTCCCCGACTGCAAAGCGGTGCGCCGCGCCGCAGGTGGGGCTGCCGCTTAGAACCAAGTTGCGGACAGCGCAAGTACGGTCGCCAAAATAATGCCGTGACCGGGGCAAAGCTACCGCTTCGGCACCAGCCGCAGCAGGCGTCCGTCCGGCCCGTCCTCGAGCAGATAGACCGACCCCTCAGGCCCCTGATCGACGGCGCGCACGCGATTGAACGGGTGGCGGGCGACCTCGCGCGCCCGCTCGCCATCGACCGCGACGACGATCAGCGCCCTGCTCGACAGCCCGCCGATCAGGGCCTTGCCCTTCCAGTCGGGGAAGGCGTCGCCCGAATAGAAGAGCAGGCTCGACGGCGAGATGACAGGCGTCCAGGACACCTTCGGCGCCTCGAACTCGGGACGGGTCGCATGATCCGGAATGGCGCGTCCGTCATAATGGTCGCCGTCCGACACCACCGGCCAGCCATAGTTCCGCCCCGGCAGGATCAGGTTGAGCTCGTCACCGCCGCGCGGCCCCATCTCTGCCACCCACAGCCGGCCTTGTGGATCGAAGGCGAGACCCAGCGGATTGCGATGGCCATAGCTCCAGATCGCGGGATCACCATTTCCAGCGAGCGGGTTGCCGGGCACCGGCTTGCCCTCCTCGGTCAGCCGCAGCACCTTGCCCAGAGTCGCGGTCAGGTTCTGGGCGGGATCGAACTTCTGCCGCTCCCCCGTTGAAAAATAGAGGAAGCCGTCCGGGCCGAACGCGATGCGCCCGGCGAAATGCCCGCTGCCTGTAACGGAAGGGGACGCCCGGAACAGCGTCGTCACATCCGACAATCCGGCTTCTTCGAGCCGCCCACGCGCGAGCACGATGGCGCTCTCGTCGCCCGGTGCCGAATAGCTGAAATACACCAGCCGGTTGCGCGCAAAGTCGGGGTGCGGAACCACTTCGCCCAGCCCGCCCTGCCCGGCCGAGCGGACGGCCGGAATGCCGTTCAGCGACTGGCGTGACGACCCGTCGGCCGAAACGCGGAGCATCCGCCCCGCCTTTTCCGTGACCAGCATCGACCCGTCTGGAAGGAACGCCAACGCCCAGGGCGAATCGAAACGCGCAACCTCCGTCACGTCGAATGCGGCTGCCTTGCGCGCGTTGCCGGATGTGTCCTCCGCGGCAGGCTGCGCCGGCGTCTGGCTTGGCGTCTGGCCGCCTCCGCAGGCTGGCATGATGGCGATGACTGCCGCCAGCAGCATCCGTGAACTCGCCCGCCGTCCCATCGTCATCAACCTGTCCTCGCTTACCTGTGCCGGCCTCTGCCGACGTCCCACTGCCAACGCGAGCGACGGCGCAAGGGTTCATTCCGCCTGCTTCTTTCCCGTCCGCGACGCGCCGCATGGACTTCGCGGCGCGTCGCACCTAAATCCGCGCCGATGGAATGCAGCTTCTCAAAGATGCACGGCCTCGGCAACGACTTCGTCGTCATCGACGAGCGGGAGGTGCCCGTCGCGATGACGGAGGCTTTGGCGCGCGCCATCGCGGACCGTCGCACCGGCGTTGGATGCGATCAGCTCATCCTGATCGGCCGGTCCACGCAGGCGGATGTCGCGATGCGAATCTTCAACGCCGATGGCAGCGAGGTCAGTGCCTGCGGCAACGCAACGCGCTGCGTCCCGCTGTTCGTGGGGGCCGACGTCACGATCGAGACGCGCGCCGGGATTCTCGACGCGCGCCGCGCGGGGGGCAACGTGTCGGTGGACATGGGAACGCCGCGCGTCGCGTGGGATGCGATCCCGCTTGCCTATGCGATGGACACAAGCGCGATGCCGGTTGGCTGGGAAGACCTCCCCCCGCCCTCCGCCGTCAACGTCGGCAATCCCCATGTGATCTTCTTCGTCCCCGATCTGGCGGCCGTGGACACGGCAAGGCTCGGCCCACTGATCGAGACGGACCCGCTGTTTCCGGAGCGGGTCAACGTCAACTTCGCGCAAGTGCTCGACCGCGGCCACATCCACCTGATCGTCTGGGAGCGCGGCGCGGGCCTCACCCAGGCGTGCGGAACCGGGGCCTGTGCCACCGCCGTCGCCGCGGTGTCACGCAAGCTGTGCGACGCGCCCGTCACCGTCACCCTGCCGGGCGGCGACCTGTCCATTGTCTGGTCGCCGGGCGTGACGATCCGCATGACGGGACCGGCCACCCATGTCTTCTCGGGGCGGATCGACCTCTCGAGCCTCGCATGACCGGGCCGGAGATCATCACCCTCGGCTGCCGGCTCAACATCGCCGAAAGCGCGGCCATGGCCGAACTCGCGCGCGACGATGGCGATCTTGTCATCGTCAACAGTTGCGCGGTCACGGCGGAGGCGGTCCGTCAGGCCCGGCAGGCGATCCGTCGTGCAAGCCGCCGCCGCCCCGAGGCCCGCATCGTGGTCACCGGCTGCGCGGCGCAGACCGACCCGGGCTCCTTCGCGGCCATGCCCGAAGTGTCGCGCGTCATCGGCAATGCCGAAAAGCTGACCCCCGGTGCATGGCTTCGCAGGGACACCACGCGCGTCCGCGTCGCCGACATCGCCACCGTCGGCGACGTCGCGCCGCACATGACGAGCGCCTTTGCCGAGCATACGCGCGGCTTCGTCGTCGTCCAGAACGGCTGCGATCACCGCTGCACCTTCTGCATCATCCCGCAGGGTCGCGGCCCCAGCCGATCGGTACCCGCCGGAGCGGTCGTCGACCAGGTGGCGCGACTGGTCGAGGGCGGCGTTCGCGAAGTCGTGCTGACCGGCGTCGACCTGACCAGCTACGGGCACGAGCTTCCCGGCGCGCCCACGCTGGGACTGCTGGTCGAACGCATCCTCGCGGGCGTACCCGCCCTCCCCCGCCTGCGCCTCTCCTCGCTCGACGGCGTGGAGATCGACGAGAGGCTGTTCGATCTCATCACCGCAGAGCCCCGCGTCATGCCGCACGTCCATCTCTCGCTCCAGGCGGGCGACGACATGATCCTCAAGCGGATGAAGCGGCGTCACAACCGGGCACAGGCCATCGCGCTCGTCGAGCGCCTGCGCGCGCGCCGCCCCGCAATCGCGATCGGTGCCGATATCATCGCCGGCTTTCCAACCGAGACGGAGGCGATGTTCACAAACAGTCTCAACCTCGTCACGGACTGCACTATCGTCCACGGCCACGTCTTCCCCTACTCGCCCCGACACGGCACACCGGCAGCGCGCATGCCGCAGGTCGACCGGTCGGTTATCAGAGAACGGGCGGCGCGGCTGCGTGACACCTGCGCGGCCACGAAACATCAATGGCTTGGTAGCCAGATCGGAGCCACCGTGTCAGTGCTCGTCGAAGCAAGCGGCCAGTCGGGCCACGCCGAGAATTTCGCACCTGTCTCGCTTGACCGCCCGGCGGCGCCCGGCACGATCCTGTCCGCCCGCGTGACCGGGGTTGAGCATGGCCGCCTGATCGCGCAAGAGGTGCCGCATGGCTGACACGCAAACGCCGCCGCCGTCGTCCTGGCGCGACAAGCTCTTCGGCGGCTTCCGCCGCACCTCCGACCGGCTGGGCGAGAACATCATCGGCCTGTTTAGCAAGGCCGCGCTCGACGAACAGACGCTCGACGAGCTCGAAGAGGCGCTGATCGTCACCGACCTCGGCCCTGCCATGGCCGCACGAATCCGGCAGCGCCTGGCGGAGGGGCGCTACAACCGCACGCTGACCGAGGAGTATCTGCGCGAGATACTGGCGGAGGAAATCGAGGCGGTGCTGAAGCCCGTGGCGGTGCCGCTGGAGATCGATGCCTTCCCCCGGCCGCACGTCATACTGGTGATCGGCGTCAACGGATCGGGCAAGACCACCACCATCGCCAAGCTGGCCAACCTGCTGCAGGAGCAGGATTATTCGGTGATGCTCGCGGCAGGCGACACCTTCCGTGCAGCCGCGATCGGCCAGCTCCAGGTCTGGGCCGACCGCGTCGGCGTGCCGCTTGTCTCGGGCAAGGAGGGCGGCGACGCCGCCGGGCTGGTGTTCGAGGCGGTGAAGCGCGCAACCGAAACCGGCATTGACGTGCTGATCGTCGACACCGCAGGCCGCCTCCAGAACAAGCGCGAGCTGATGGACGAGCTGGCAAAGATCCGCCGCGTGCTCGGCCGTCTGAACCCGGAGGCGCCGCACGACGTTATCCTCGTCCTCGATGCAACCACCGGCCAGAATGCTTTGAACCAGATCGAAATCTTCCGCGATGTCGCGCATGTCACCGGCCTCGTCATGACCAAGCTCGACGGGACGGCGCGCGGCGGCGTGCTGGTCGCCGCGGCGGACCAATATGGGCTGCCGATCCATGCCATCGGCGTCGGCGAGGGCCTTGACGACCTCAAGCCCTTCGACCCGGCCGAACTGGCCAAGGCGGTCGCGGGAGTGGCCTATGCACGCTGACCGGCCCGAGGAGCCCCAATTGACGCCCGCCGACGGTGCGCCTGTCGCCGTACCCGCGCCGAAGGAAAGCTGGCTGCCGCTGGCTCTCGATTTCGGGCCGCTGCTGATTTTCTTCCTGACCTACAAGTTCGTGGGCGTTTTCGCGGGTACCGGTGCGTTCATGGCCGCGATCACCGTCGCTGTCATAGTCTCCCGGCTGAGGCTGGGCAAGGTGTCGCCGATGCTCTGGCTCTCGGCGGTCCTCGTGCTGTTTTTCGGCTCGCTGACCATCTATTTCCACGATCAGCGCTTCATCCAGCTCAAGCCAACACTCATATACGCGTTCTTTGCGCTGATGCTGATCGGCGGCTGGATGCGCGGGCGCCCCCTGCTCGAATATGTGCTGGGCCACGCCTATCAGGGGCTGAACCGCACCGGCTGGCTCAAGCTGTCGCGAAACTGGGGGGCGTTCTTCGCGACAATGGCCGTGGCGAACGAGCTGATGCGCATGATGCTCAGCTTCGACACATGGCTGGCAATCAAGGTCTGGGGGGTCACCCTGGTCTCGCTGGTGTTCGCCCTGGCCAATGTTCCCATGCTGATGAAACATGGCTTGGACCTGAGCGGCGGGCAGAAGCGTTCGGAAGGCTAGGCGCATGAGCGTCGGCCCGAACCATAAGACATCCGAGGATCGCAGATGACCACCCAATCCCGCACCGAACGACGCCCTCTCATGACCCGCATCGGCGAACGGCTGGGCGGACTGGGCGACGGTCCGGGCATGCTGTTCCTCAAGGAGACGCTTTCGCATCCGAAAATGGTGGGTGCCATCATCCCGACCTCGCGCGTTGCGGTCGATGCGACGCTGGCGGGCGTGGACTGGGACCGGTGCCGTCTGTTCGTCGAATATGGGCCGGGCACTGGCGTATTCACCCGCCGCGTACTGGAAAAAGCGCATCCCGACGCGCGGGTGATCGCGATCGACCTCAACGCCGACTTCACCGACTATCTCCGGCGCAGCATTTCCGACCGCCGCCTGAGCGTCGTTCGCGGGTCGGCGGAGGATGTCGAGCGCATCATCGCCGCCGACGGCAGGCAATCAGCGGACTATGTGCTTTCGGGTCTTCCCTTCTCCACCCTGCCCGACGGCGTGGGCGACCGGATCGTCGCCGCCACGCGGCGCAGCCTGCGTCCCGGCGGCCAGTTCCTCGTCTATCAATATTCGCTGTTCGCCAAGAGGCTGCTCGACCGCGAGTTCGACCAGGTGGACTGCGACCGCGTCTGGCGCTGCGTGCCGCCGCTGCGGGTGATGCAGGCTACGCGCACCGCCTGATCACCGCTCCGGCTCCGGCCGCTCGCTGCGGAAGTTGAGCCGCCGCGTGACCGTGTAATCCAGTACGCCGACGAGCAGATAGCTGATCCACCAGCGCAGCCGCGCGACCGGCCCCGCCATCGCTGCATAGCGCCGGTCGTCGATCCGCTCGCACGCACCGAGAGTCCGCTCGAACAGCGCGCGCACCTGGTCCGCAAAGGCCGCATCCTCGATCCGCAGCATGATCTCCATGTTGAGAAACAGGCTGCGCAGGTCGAAATTGGCCGACCCGATATGGACGATGTCGTCGATGACAATGCACTTCATGTGCAGCTTGGCCGGCACATATTCATGGATCGCGACCCCCGACCGGATCAGCCGGCGATAGAGGTGCCGCGCCGCACCGACCGTCATCATGTTGTCCGAGCGCCCCGCCAGGATCAGCCGGGCCGATCCGCGCCGCGCAACCCGCCCGAGCCGCCGCAGCAGGCTGGGCCCCGGCGAGAAATAGGCGGCGACCATGTCGATCCGGCGTGCGTGGTCCAGGTCGTGCTTGACCTGCCGCGCCCAGCCGCTCATCCGCCGCGTCGGCCCTCCGATCAACCACTGCAGCCTGCCTTGGGCCGGGTGCCATTCGCGCACCAGCCGCCGCAGCTTGCGAAAGCGCTGACCGTCGGAGAGCGTCCAGTGCGCGAGGCCGTCGAACCAGCGCTGAAGCCCCTCCACCGCCGGCCCTTCGACGCGCAGCCCCAGATCGCACCAGCGGTCGGGGTCGGCGGCGGCGGCGAAATAGCTGCTCTCGACGTTGAAACCCCCGACCAGTGCGCGCTCGCGATCGGCGATCACTATCTTCTGATGATTGCGGATCAGGTAGCGCGTGGACCGGCGCGCGCCAAACCGGGCGAAGGCGACACCGGCGTCCTTCAGCGGCTCCCAGAAGTCCTCGGGAGTTGCCGCCGCCCCGAACGCATCGACCAGCAAGGTTACCGCCACGCCGCGACGTCGGGCGGCGACCAGCGCATCGCGGACCGTCGTCGCGTCAGCATCATCGGTGAAGATGTAGAAGCAGACCGACAGGCCCCGCCGCGCGCCAGCGATCAGGTCGAGCAGCACCGCGCGCCTGTCCGGTCCGTCGGCGATCAGCGTCAGGCGATTGCCGTCAACCTCGACCGCCGCCGGGCTGCCGGGAGCGGCATCACCACCCTTGCTCTCCTCCAGTCCCATGGCTTTCAGCTAAAGCTTGTCCCGCCTATTGCAAGCTGCGTCTGCGAAGCATGCCGCAACGGGTGGCACCCTTGATTGACTTGCCCCCCCCTTGCTGCTAGCGGCTCTCGCTTCCCCGCTCCACAAGGTACAGGATTTTCGCTGATGGCGCGCGTTACCGTCGAGGATTGCATCGACAAGGTTACCAACCGTTTCGATCTGGTGCTGCTGGCCGCCCAGCGTGCGCGCGCCATATCGGGCGGTGCCGAACTGACGCTCGACCGCGACCGCGACAAGAACCCCGTTGTCGCGCTTCGCGAGATCGCGGAGGAGACGGTGACTCCCGCCGAGCTGCAGGACGATCTGGTCGCCTCGATGCAGAAGGTGCAGATCGACGACGACGACACGCCCGACGAGATCGGCTCGCTGTCGCGTTCGGCGGAGGCGCTGCGTCTCACCGCCGCAACCCCACCGCGCAATCACAATATCGGCGGCGATTACGATGGCTGATTTCAGCCGCTACGCGATCCGGTAATAATCGGCGACCCGGTCGAGCGCGAAACCCAGCACCAGCTTGCCGGCACGCGCCGGCCAGCCGAGTGCCGTTTCCGCCGCTGCCGGCCCTTCACAGGCGCAGACCACACGCCACAGGACGTCGCTCAGCCCCGGCCCTGCGACGGCAAGCGCGGCATTGACCCGCACACGCGCGCCGATTGCGCCGATGCTGCGTTCGGGTGCCTCCGGCGCAGCCCTGCGCCCACGCGACGGCGCGGCGGCATGATCCCACGACATCGTGACCCGCGCGCCCAGTCCGGCGCGTTCCCAATCGGCGCGCAACGCCTCGCCCGCATCGAACTGTCGCCGCGTCACATATCCGCGCGCCTTCAGCCAACTGAGCGGCGACTCGCCCAGGTTGACGGTCACCCGGCGGGCCACGCCGTCCATGTCCTCGACGACACGTTCGGCAAGATGCCGTGGCGAAGGCGCTGTCCGGGCTCGGCTGGTCATGGGTCTCGGCATGATGTCCTCCGTCATGAATGGGGACCTGACATGCTTAGCCATCGGCAATGTAGGACAGAGCCCACCCGTAACAATTCGCGTGCCCGGCTGATCCGGAGGCTTTAGGGAAGTTTGGCAAGATGCCGCTAAGGTACCGCCCATGACATTGCGCGTGCTCACCCTGTCGACTTTGTTCCCCGACATCAGCCGGCCCAATTTCGGCGTGTTCGTGGAGCGGCAGACACGCGAACTTGCAAGCCGCCCCGATACCGACGTCACGGTGATTGCGCCTGTCGGCCTGCCGCCCTTCGGTCTCAGCCGCATGGCGCGCTATGCAGCATTGCGGGCACTTCCGGCGAAGGAGCGCTGGCGCGACCTGACCGTTCACCGACCGCCCTTTCCGGTCGTGCCGATCGTCGGCGGCGCGCTCCACACCACCGCGATGACTCGCGCGATCCTCCCGCTGGCGCGCCGGTTGCACGCCGAACAACCCTTCGATGCCATCGATGCCAGCTTCTTCTATCCCGACGGGCCGGTCGCCCGGCGCCTGTCGCAGGCGCTCGGCATCCCCTATTCGGTCAAGGCGCGCGGTGCCGACATTCATTATTGGGGTCGCCGCCGGGACACACGCGCGGCGGTGCTCGCAGCCGGACGCGACGCCGCCGGCATGCTCGCGGTATCCGGAGCGATGCGCCGCTCGATGGTCGCGCTCGGCATGGACGGCGACAGGATCCGCGTTCACTACACCGGTGTCGACCTCGACCGGTTCGTGATCGCCGATCGAGACGCCGCCAAGGCGCGTCTCGATCTTGCGGGGCCGGTGATCCTGTCGGTCGGCGCGCTCATCCCGCGCAAGGGGCAGGACCTGCTGATCCGCGCGCTTCCCCGGCTCCCCGGCGTCACCCTGCTGCTCGCCGGCCATGGGCAGCTGGCTTCGAACCTGCCCCGGCTCGCCGCCGAATGCGGTGTCGCCGACCGGGTCGGCATTCTGGGCGCGGTACCGCACGCGCAGCTCCCCGGTCTCTACGCCGCCGCCGATATCATGGCGCTGCCGTCCGCCTCCGAAGGGCTCGCCAATGCCTGGGTAGAGGCGCTGGCCTGCGGCACGCCCGTGCTGACCTGCGATGTCGGCGGCGCGCGCGAACTGATCGATCGGCCCGAGGCGGGCTTGATCGTTGACCGCGACGTCGATGCCATCGCTGCGGGTCTGGCGCAGATGCTGGATGGCACATGCGATCGCGAGGCGGTTCGCGCGACCGCGATGCGCTTTAGCTGGACGGTGAACGGCGATGCGTTGCGCGAGCATTTAACCGCTTGTGCCGCAGGCGTGCAGGCCTGACATCTCCCGTTCGCTTCGAGCGAAGTCGAGAAGCGCCGGACAAACGTGTCTCGACTGCGCTCGATACGAACGGGGACGCTGGGCGTCCCTTACCCCAGACCCATCAGCGCAGCGACGATCAGCCGCTGTTCCTGCCGCAGCACGCCCCACGCACGGGCAGCGGCGCGGCTGTCCATCGCTTCCACGCCTATACCGCGCGCTTCGATCGCCGCGACAAGGCCGCGCGGGGGCTGCTGAAGCCCCTGCCCCGTTCCCAACAGCAGGAACTCGGGCAACGGCGCGAACGCCAGCACCGGCTCCAGCATCGCCAGGTCGAGCGCATCGACCGATGCCGGTGCGTCCCAACTCCATGCGCTCTCCGGCGTGAGCATGACGCCGCCCGCGTGCACGTCGCCATCGACCCGGAACCCCGCGCCTGCAAAGCCCCGGATGACGGGCCCCGATGGTGCGCCGGTGCGGTTGATCTCCAAGGAACGCGCGCCGCCGCCGGTCAGGGCAGCGGCTTCTCCCCGATCCGCTCGGCACCCGCCGCAGCGCCCGACTTGGGGATGAAGCTGTCGGGGCCGACCTTGGCCCACACCAGCACCGGCGCGGCCATGTAGATCGACGAATAGGTGCCGATGAAGATACCCAGCAGCATCGCCGCCGTGAACCCGAAGATCACCTCCGGCCCCAGCAGCAGCAGCGCGACGAGCGTGATGATCATGGTGAGCGAGGTCATGATCGTCCGCGCCAGCGTCTCGTTCAGCGAGAGATCGAGCACCTCCAATATCTGCATCTTGCGATATTTGCGCAGGTTTTCGCGTATCCGGTCATAAACGACGATTGTGTCGTTCAGCGAATAGCCGATGATCGTCAGCAGCGCGGCGACGATGTTGAGGTTGAATTCAAGCTGGGTGAGCGCGAAGAAGCCGAACGTCAACGCAACGTCGTGGAGCAGCGCGAACAGCGCGCCGATCCCGAACTGCCATTCGAAGCGGAACCAGATATAGACCGCGATCGCCAGCATCGCCGCCAGCATGGCGTAGGCGCCCGTCTGGAACAGCTCGCCCGACACCTTGCCCGACACCGTATCGACGCTGCCGAACGTCGCATCGGGGTAGCGCGCGGTGATCGTGTCCTTCAGCCGCTCGGCGGCGGCGTTGGCCGCGCCGTCCCCGCCCTCGGGCAGGGCGGTGCGGATCGACACGTCGCGCGGACTTCCGAACTGCTGAATGTTCGCATCCTCGATCCCGCTCGCCGCCACCGTCTGGCGCAGGGCGTTGAGATCGACCGGTTCCGAGAAGGTCACGCGCACCATCTGGCCGCCGATGAAGTCGACGCCGAGGTTGAGGCCGCGAACCGCGACCAGCGCGATCGAGGCGGCGATCATGACAAAGCTGATCGCCATCGCAACATTGCGCCACTTCAGAAATTTGAAGTTGGTGTCGTCGGGTACGAGCTTGATGAGGCGCATGGCTCTCTCCCCTCAGATCACGAGGGTCTGCGGCCGCTTGCGCAGCCAGAAATGGACGAACAGGCGGCTAAGCGTGACCGCCGTGAACACCGACGTGACGATGCCGATGGTCAGCACCACCGCGAAGCCCTTTATGGGGCCGGAGCCGAAATAGAACATCAGCGCGGCGGCGATGACATTGGTGATGTTGGCGTCGAAGATCGCGCGGCTCGCTTCCTTGTAGCCCGTCTCGATCGTCTGGATGATGCCGCGCCCGCGCCGCTGCTCCTCGCGGATTCGTTCGTTGATGAGAACGTTGGCGTCGACCGCTGCACCGATCGTCAGCACGAAGCCTGCGATGCCGGGCAGCGTGAGCGTCGCGCCCATGATCGCCATGATGCCGACGATCAGCAGGATGTTCACCACCAGCGCGATGTCGGCATAAAGGCCGAAGCGGCCATAGGTCAGCACCATGAACAGTAGCACGGCGAGCGTTGCGACGACGCAGGCGAGCACACCCTTGCGGATCGAATCGGCACCGAGGTCAGGACCGACGGTGCGTTCTTCCACGACCGTCAGCGCGACCGGCAGCTTGCCCGACCGCAGCGAGATCGCGAGCTGGTTCGCGGTCTCGACAGTGAAATTGCCCGAAATCTGCGCCGACCCGCCCAGGATCGGTTCGTTGATGTTGGGCGCGGACAGGACCACGCCGTCGAGGATCATCGCAAAGGGACGCCCGACATTCTCCGACGTCACCCGGCCGAACTTGCGTCCACCCGATCCGTCGAAGCGGATGTTGACGACCGGCGCGTTGCTCTGCGGATCGAAGCCCTGGCTGGCGTCGGCGAGTTCGTCGCCCGACACCATCACCTGCCGCTTGACGGCGATGACCGGCGACCCGCCGGGATTCTCGGGATAGGGCAGGATCTCGCTGCCGATCGGCGCGCGACCAGCCGCCAGTTCGGCGGGATCGGCGGCATAATCGACCAGCTTGAACTCGAGCTTGGCAGTGCGGCCCAGCAGGTCCTTGAGCGCGGCGGGGTCCTGAAGCCCCGGCACCTGAACGACGATGCGGTTCGATCCCTGGCGGATGATCGTCGGCTCACGCGTACCCAGCTCGTCGATACGCTTGCGGATGACCTCGGTCGCGACCTCCATCGCGCCGTCGACGGCGGCCTCGATCCCGGCATCGGTCGGGGCGACGGTGATTTCCTTGCCGTCGCGCACGGTGACGTTGAAGTCGCGCTGGCCGGTCATCCCGGCGCCTTGAGTCAGCGGACGGATGCGCTCGACAGCGGCATCGACCTCGGCGCTGTCGCGCACCATGAAGCGCAGCACGCCGCCGCGCGAGCTGATGTCACCGACGGCGATACGCGGATCGCCCCGGCGCAGCTCGGTGCGGATCTGCTCCTCCATGCTTTCGAGCCGCTGCCGGGTGATCTCCTCCGGATCGGCTTCGAGCAGGATGTGGCTGCCGCCCGACAGGTCGAGGCCCAGATTGACCCGCGCCTGCATGAACGAGGGGAGTTGCCGGACCGTGGCGTCGGGCAGAAAGCTGGGGATGGAAAACAGCACGCCCACCACGATCGTGGCGATGACGAGCCATATCTTCCAGCGCGGAAAGTCGAGCATGGAGATGCGCTCTTTCGTCTCAGTCGTTCGCCGGCGCGCCGCCGGGCGCCAGCACGTCGCTGAGCGTCGCCTTGACCGCCTTGACCTTCACCCCCTGCGCCAGCTCGACATCGACATAGGTCTCGTCGGCGCGGACGACCTTGCCCACCAGGCCGCCGCCCGTGACGACCTGATCGCCCTTCTTCACCGCCGCGATCTTCGCCTGATGCGCCTTCATCCGCTTTTGCTGCGGACGGATGAGCAGGAAGTAGAAGACCACGAAGATGAGGACCAGCGGCGCGAGCTGCAGGATGAACGACGCACCGTCTCCGCCAGCGGCGGGCGCGGCGGCAGTCTGGGCGAAGGCGGGGGAAATCAGCATGGAGATGCGCTTCTCTCAACGGCGGGCGACGATGCGCGGGGGGCGAACATCGCGATCCTGGAAAGCCGCGCGGCTATCATAGCGCGGTTTGACGTGCAAGCAGCAGGCGGCGGCTCAGACCGCTTGCCGCTGGGCCTTTGCCTGAAACGATCAAGGTCTAGCGATCGCGGACCTTCACCCGCTCGGCCTCGGCGCGCTGTTCGGCATGGAGGCGATGCCGCAGATAGAGGACATAAGTCACAAGCCCGCCCCCAAGCAGAAGGCCGCCGATGGCGGGTGCCAGCTCATTGGGGATCATCATGTTCCTCCGGTTCCAGCAATTCGTTGAATTGCACAGCCAGGAACATAAGCGCGATTGCTGTAAAAATCCATAGCGCGGCGTAGAGGTCGAGCCGGGTCACGAACCAGCGGGACAGCCCTGCCGCGAGCAGCGCCAGGCCGCCGTTTCCAGCGAGCGTCGTTGCGCGCCTGACCTTCTCGTTGAATCGAACGGCGCGCATGTCCTTCATGGCGGTGCCGGATAGCACGCACAAAAGCGTTGCTCCAAGGCCCAGCAAGCACTTGCATCGCGCGGGCCATCCGCTTAGAAGCCGCCGCTCCGGTCGGGACGTAGCGCAGCCTGGTAGCGCATCACACTGGGGGTGTGGGGGTCGGAGGTTCGAATCCTCTCGTCCCGACCAATTTATCTTGTAAAAACAATAGCTTATGCAAGCACTGCCAGCCGATTCAGCGCTTCGCATTTGCGCGTCTAGCGTATTTCTAGCGGCATCCGAGAGCAGCCAGCGGCTTCCAGCGATTCCGCCTCACAGCAACGCCCCGCACTCGAGGGCGCACGGCGCTGTGCGATGTCCGAAAGTGGTGCTTATCCGACATTCAGGCTTCAAATCGCCCTATAGCTTTTTCTGCCGCTTAAGGTGCTCTTTCATCCGCTCGACTATATCCTTTGAAGCTGCCAGCAGCCTTTCGTAGCTTTCTTTTACTTCAAAGCTGACAATTTCCGTGATCATCCACTGGCGTTGCGTAGGGCTGGCCTTATTCCAACTAGCCACAATATCGTCGTCAATCGCCGTGTCCGCCATCGCTTGGGCGAAATAGTCTGGGTCATCTCCGTCAAAGCCAAGCGCCCGCATAATATTTTCATAGGCGGCGTTCCAAGTGCCCAGATTGGCAGCTTCGTCCATCGCGGTGATAACGCTGAAGTTGCTTGTGGCTAAGCAAGGTTTCGAGATTAGCTTGGCCCAAATAGCTCTCATATGAAGCATATCTCATAACATAAAGCAGATGTGAATATCAATCAGACGACATGCTGTCGGATGTCCGCAAATGGGCGTTTGCAGACATACTGACTCTGCTCGTGCCGCCACGCTACCAGCCACGGCGGGGTAAGAGCATCCGTCACCGACACCACAGCCCTTCGACATGCCACCGCCGGATGGAATTGAGGAGGGCGGGCATGTCCCTGGTATCGAGCACGCCAGCGGCCATGCCAGCCCGCGCCTCCACCTCGAACGCATCGAAGCTGCGATATTCCCGCTCGAACAGCGAGCGCGGCATAGCGCGAGCGCGCTCCAAGCGTGCGACACAGGCTAGGATTGCGCGCGGCGATGCGTTGTCAGCCCTGCGCGATCTTCCGCCATTTGAGCCCGACGCGAACCGACCCTCAACGCCGATCGTCGGGACGTCGGTCATGCGAAGAACAAAAGCGGCGCTTCGAGACGGCCCTTCGGCGAGCCTCAGGGCCTCCTCAGCGCGAACGGGTAGGAGTACTTGTCCGCCTCGTTACGCCGCCTCGCCGCTCCGCTTCGCCCGCTTGCGCTCATTGGGGTCGAGGTGGCGTTTGCGCAGGCGGATCGACTTGGGTGTCACTTCGACCAGCTCGTCGTCGTCGATATAGGCGATCGCCTGTTCCAGCGTCA
>CAZHGR010000067.1:0-15121 GCA_964532255.1 uncultured Sphingobium sp. | reverse complement strand
GATCGGCGCGACATCGCCGTCCATCGAATAGACGCTCTCGAACGCGATCAGCTTGGGCGCGTCGGGATCGGCTTCGGTTAGGAGCTGGCGCAGATGGTCGACGTCATTGTGACGGAAGACCCGCTTTTCGCAGCCCGAATTGCGGATGCCCGCAATCATCGAGGCGTGGTTCAGCTCGTCGGAGAAGATGATGCAGCCGGGCAGGATCTTGGCCAGGGTCGCCAGCGTCGCCTCGTTCGAGACATAGCCCGACGTGAACAGCAGCGCGCCTTCCTTGCCATGCAGGTCGGCAAGCTCGGCCTCCAGATCGACATGATAATGCGTGTTGCCGCCGATGTTGCGCGTGCCCCCCGACCCGGCGCCGACGTCGTGAAGCGCTTCCTCCATCGCGGAGATCACCTTGGGGTGCTGACCCATCGCGAGATAGTCGTTGGAGCACCAGACCGTGATCGGCTTCGGCCCGTTGTGCCCGGCAAAGCAGCGCGCGTTCGGGAATGCGCCCCTGTTGCGCAGTATGTCGATGAAGACCCGGTAGCGGCCCTCGCTGTGGAGGCGATCGATCGCCTGCTCGAACACTTGCTGGTAGTTCATTGACCGCGTCCTAGGCCCCACCCGCCGGACCATCTTTGTCCTGGCGCAAATCTTATAGCTTTCGGTCCCTTAACGCCTGTTGAGCGACGATGCCACTGATAATGGTTCGCACCGCGTCTGCTCCTGTCGCTCGCTCAGAGCGCCTCGATGCTGTCGAGCCCGTAGCGCGCGAGCGCGGGGGTCAGCGCCTCCACCGCCGAGTCGATGCGCGTGAACACGGCGGTTCCGGGCGGGGCGACCTGCGGCCAGGGCTGATCGCCGTTCAGATAGGCGATGCGCCGGGCTATGCCATCGCCGCCGTGCAGGAAGGTCAGCGCCCGGGGGGCCGCCGCCGTAAGCTCCTCCTCCACCAGCGGGAAATGCGTGCAGGCGAGGACGACCATGTCCATCCGGTCGCCGCCCGGCTGGTCGAGCAGCCCGGCCAGCGCCGCCGTCGGCACCTGCGGATCGAGCGGTTCGCCGCGCAGCTTGGCTTCGGCAAAATCGACCAGCGCCGCGCAGCCGTAGCGGATCACCGTGCAGTCCGCGCCATGTTCGCGCGCCAGCCGGTCGACATAGGGCTGGCGGACGGTGGCGTCGGTGCCGAGGACGCCGATCACGCGGGTCTTCGACTGGAGCGCGGCGGGCTTGATCGCGGGTACCGTACCCACCACCGGGATGTCGAGCGCCGCGCGCACCCCGGCCAGCGCGATCGTGGACGCCGTGTTGCACGCGATCACCGCCATGCGCGGATGGTAACGCTCGACAAGTCGCCCCAGCAGCGCCGGGACGCGGGCGGCGATCTCCGCTTCGGTCTTGGTGCCGTAGGGATAGCCCGCGCGGTCGGCCGCATAGATGATCGGCATCGTCGGCAGCAGCGCCCGCGCCGGTTCGACGATCGACAGCCCGCCCACCCCGGAATCGAAGAACAGGACAGGCGAATAGGAGGCCGCTTGCATCCACTGCTAGTGCGACAGCCGCCGCGCGCAAGTCAACCTCGGGCGTTGACGCGTGCACGCGGCGATCTATGGCAAAGGCGGTAAGGTGGGAGAGCAGCGTACATGATCCTGTGGCACATGCCCGCACTGGCGATTGCACTGGGCTATTTTCTGGGGTCGGTGCCGTTCGGCGTCGTGCTGACGCGGCTGACGGGCGCGGGCGATCTGCGCGCGATCGGGTCTGGCAATATCGGCGCGACCAACGTGCTTCGGACCGGGCGAAAGGGACTGGCGGCAGCGACGCTGCTTCTCGACGGCGGCAAAGGCGCGCTGGCGGTCGTCCTGGGCGAGATGCTGGTGCCGGGCGGCGGCGCGATGGCGGGCGTGATGGCGTTTATCGGCCACTGCTATCCCGCCTGGCTGCGGTTTCGCGGGGGCAAGGGCGTTGCGACGATGCTGGGTGTCGCGCTGGCGCTACACTGGCCCGCCGGACTGATCTTCGCCGCCGTCTGGATCGCCGCGCTGCTGCTCACGCGCATGTCCTCCGCCGGCGGCATGAGCGGGGCGGTAGGGAGCGCGGCCAGTATCGCTTTGTTCGGTCGCCATGACCTGCTCCCGGCGTTCGGGGCCATGGCGCTCCTCGTCCTGTGGCGGCACCGCGCCAACATCGCGCGGATCCTCAACGGCAGCGAACCCCGGATCGGTCGCAGCAAGCGCGCCGGATGACCGTGCCCGGCCAGGACCGCATCGACCGAATCCGGCTGATCCGCTCGCCGAATGTCGGGCCGGTGGCGTTCCGGCAGTTGATCGCCCGTTTCGGCTCGGCGGGCCGCGCGCTCGACGTGCTGCCCCAGCTTGCCGCACGCGGCGGCGCACGCAGCTTTCGCGCCGCCGATCCCGCCATGATCGCGCGCGAGGTGCAGGAGGTCGAACGGCTGGGCGGCCGCTATCTGATGCTCGGCGACAGCGACTTTCCGGCGCTGCTGGGCGAGGCATCGTCGGCACCGCCGCTGCTGATGGCGCGCGGCGGCCTCGCGCTGGCCGCGCGGCCGGTCGTCGCCATCGTCGGCGCGCGCAACGCGTCGGCCGCCGCCGTCCGCTTTGCCCGGGGGCTGGCGCAGGACCTCGGAGCGCGCGGTGCGGTGGTGGTGTCGGGCCTCGCGCGCGGTATCGACACGGCGGCGCATGTCGGATCGATCGGCAGCGGCACCGTGGGGGTCATCGCCTGCGGGCTCGACGTCGTTTTCCCGCCGGAGAATGCCGATCTTCAGGAGAGGGTGGCGTGCGAAGGCCTGCTCCTCACCGAGCATCCGCCCGGCACCGAGCCGCTCGCCCGCCACTTCCCGGCGCGCAACCGGATCATCGCCTGGATGGCGCACGGGACGGTCGTGGTCGAGGCCGCGCCCCGCTCCGGCTCGCTGCTGACCGCGCGGCTTGCGGGGGAGGAAGGGCGCGAGGTGATGGCGGTGCCCGGCTTCCCCCTCGACCCGCGCGCGCAGGGCTGCAACGCGCTGATCCGTGAGGGGGCCACACTGGTGCAGTCGGCGGACGACATCCTGGAGTCGATCGGCCGCCTCGGCCCGCGCTCGCTGGGCGAGCCGGGGCAGGGCTATGGCGCGCCGCCCCCGCCCGACATCAGCGACAGGGAGCGGCGGGCGGTGGAAGCGCTGCTGTCGATGAGCCCCGTGAGCGTCGACGAGATCGTCCGCCTGTCGGGCCTGCCACCCGGCGCGGTGCAGACCGCGCTGCTGGAAATGGAGATCGCCGGACGGCTGCAGCGCCATGCCGGGGGGCGGGTGAGCTTCGCCTGACGAACCGCACACGCGCACTTGACTTGCCCCGTCCCGATTTCCCACCCTCGCGCGTATACGTGAAGGCCAGTATCGGAAGCCCATGCAACTTGTCATTGTCGAATCGCCCGCCAAGGCGAAAACCATCGAGAAATATCTGGGCGGCGATTATCGCGTGCTCGCATCCTATGGCCATATCCGCGACCTGCCGGCGAAGGACGGCTCGGTCGATCCCGACGCCGACTTCGCCATGGCGTGGGAGAATTACGGCGACAAGACGCGCCAGCTCAAGGCGATCACCGACGAGGCGAAGAAGGCCGACCGGCTGATCCTCGCGACCGACCCCGATCGCGAGGGGGAGGCGATAAGCTGGCATGTGCAGGAGGTGCTGAAGGCCCGGAAGGCGCTGCCCAAGCAGGTCGACCGCGTGACCTTCAACGCCATCACCAAGGCGACCGTGACCGAGGCGATGCAGCGTCCCCGCGCGCTCGACGACGATCTGATCGACGCCTACAAGGCACGGCGGGCGCTCGACTATCTGGTGGGCTTTACCCTGTCGCCGGTGCTGTGGCGCAAGCTGCCGGGGGCGAAGTCGGCGGGCCGCGTCCAGTCGGTTGCGCTGCGGCTGGTCGTCGAGCGCGACCGCGAGATTGAGGCGTTCGTGCCGCAAGAATATTGGTCGGTCACGGCGCGGCTGGAACAGGGCGGGCAGGAGTTTACCGCGCGCCTCGTCCGCTGGAAGGGCGAGAAGATCGACCGCCTGTCGATCGGCAACCAGGGCGACGCCGAAGCGGCGAAGAAGGATGTGGAGGCCGGGCGCTTCACCGTCGAGAGCGTCGAGACCAAGCCGCTCACGCGCAATCCGCCGCCGCCGTTCACGACCTCTACGCTTCAGCAGGAGGCCGCGCGCAAGCTCGGCTTTTCGGCGAGCCACACGATGCGCGTGGCGCAGAACCTCTACGAGGACGGCGCGATCACCTACATGCGGACCGACGGCGTGCAGATGGATGGCAGCGCCATCTCTGCTGCGCGGCGAGCGATCGCCGACCGCTATGACGGCGGCTATGTGCCCGACAAGCCGCGCCAGTACCAGACCAAGGCCAAGAACGCGCAGGAAGCGCATGAGGCGATCCGCCCTGTCGATTTCAGCCGCGATCATGTCGGCAGCGGCGATCATGCCCGTCTCTACGACCTGATCTACAAGCGCGCGCTCGCCAGCCAGATGGCCTCGGCGCGGCTGGAGCGGACCACGGTGGAGCTGCTCGACGGGACCGGCAGCCATGCGCTCCGCGCGACGGGGCAGGTGGTGATCTTCCCCGGTTTTCTCGCGCTCTACGAGGAAGGCCGCGACGAGGCGGAGGATGAGGATGGTCGCCTGCTGCCCCACATCGCGAGGGGCGACACCCCGGCGAAGAAGGGCGTCGATGCCGAACAGCATTTCACCCAGCCGCCGCCGCGCTATTCGGAAGCGAGCCTCGTCAAGCGGCTGGAGGAGCTGGGGATCGGCCGTCCGTCGACCTATGCCTCGATCCTCCAGACGCTCAAGGACCGCGCCTATGTGCGGGTCGAGAAGAACCGTTTCTTTGCCGAGGAAAGCGGGCGGCTGCTGACCGCATTCCTGGAACGTTTCTTCGAGCGCTATGTCAGCTACGACTTCACCGCGGGGCTGGAGGAGGAACTCGACGATGTGTCGGGCGGCCGCGCCGACTGGCATGACGTGCTCTCCGCCTTCTGGCGCGATTTCAAGCCCAAGACGGTCGAGATCATGGACAAGAAGCCGTCGGAGGTGACGGCGGAGCTCGACACGTTCCTCGCGCCCATGTTGTTCCCGGACAAGGGCGACGGCACCGACCCGCGCCTGTGCCCGCAATGCGGCGCAGGCCAGCTCGCTCTGCGGGGCGGGCGTTTCGGCGCGTTCATCGCCTGCTCCAACTATCCCGAGTGCAAATATACCCGCAAGTTCGGGCAGCCCGGCGGCGCGGCGGGTGCGGATGCCGAGCCGGAAACGCTCGGCCAGCATCCCGATACGGGCGAGGATGTCACACGCAAGGTCGGCCGCTTCGGCCCCTATGTCGAGATGGGCGAGGGCAAGGAAGCGAAGCGCGCGTCGATCCCCAAGGATCTGCCCGACGGCGAGCTGACCCTCGACTGGGCGGTCCGGCTGCTGAGCCTGCCGCGCACCATCGGCGACCATCCCGAAACCGGCAAGCCGATCACCGCCAGCCTGGGACGCTACGGCCCCTATCTGGCGCATGACGGCAAATATGCGAAGCTTGGCTCGACCGCTGAGATATTCGAGACGGGCATGAACGCCGCCGTCGTGAAGCTGGCCGAGGCGGCGTCGCGCGGTCCGGCACGCGGTGGCAAGGAGCCGCTGAAGCTGCTCGGCAAGCATCCGCGTACCGAGGCGGAGATCAAGCTGATGGCGGGACGATTCGGTCCCTATGTCACCGACGGCGAGACCAATGCCACGCTTCCCAAGACCATCGACCAGGACGCGCTGACTCTGGAAGAAGCCGCGCAACTGATCGACGATCGCGCCGCGAAGGGCGCGCCAACGAAGAAGAAGGCGAAGTCTGCCGCCAGAAAACCCGCCGCCAAAAAGCCTGCCGCAAAAAAGACAGCGGTGAAGAAACCGGCAACAGCCGCCAAGGTTAAGTGATGATCCGCAAAGCCAAGGGAGCCGAGTGATGAGCGAGCAGACGAGCTATGTTCCGCCCCGCGTCTGGACGTGGGACAAGGAAAACGGAGGGCCTTTTGGCGGCATGAACCGGCCGACAGCGGGCGCGCGTTTCGATCGCGAACTGCCTGTGGGGCGGCACCCCATCCAACTTTACTCGATGGGCACCCCCAATGGCCAGAAGGTGACGATCATGCTCGAGGAGCTGCTTGCCGCCGGACACTCCGGGGCCGACTATGACGCGTGGTTGATCCAGATTCGGCAGAGCGATCAGTTCGGTAGCGGATTTGTCGCCATCAATCCCAATTCGAAGATTCCCGCAATGGTTGATCATAGCTCGATCCACCACGCAGGGTGTTCGAGTCGGGATCGATCCTCTTCTACCTTGCGGAGAAGTTCGGTGCCTTCTTGCCTTCCGACCCCGCGTGCCGGACGGAGGCCATGAACTGGTTGTTCTGGCAGGTGGGTACGGCACCACTGTTGGGCGGGGGCTTCGGACATTTCTATGCCTATGCGCCGGAGAAGCTTGAATATCCCATTGATCGCTATGCCATGGAGGTGAAGCGGCAGCTTGATGTTCTCGACCGCCATCTGGCACAGAATGAATATGCAGCGGGGCGCGAATACAGCATTGCCGACATCGCGATCTGGCCGTGGATCGCTTATCTCATGCTGTATGAGGGCTATCAGGCGGCCGAGTTTCTCGACGTTTCGAGCTACCGCCATGTCGAGCGCTGGTGCCGCCAGATCGAGGCGCGCCCGGCGGTCAGGCGCGGGCGCATCGTGAACCGCACGTTCGACGAGCGGAGCGATAATTTGCGCGAGCGGCACGAAGCGGCGGATATCGACGCCGTGCTGAACGCCGCCAGCTAAACGACGCGGCGCCTCAGCTCAGCCGCTCGATCGCCTCGCCATCGAGCGAGCCGGGGATGACCATCACCGGGCAGGGCAGAGCGCCGCAATCGGCACCCGTGAAGTGCGAGACGAGCGGACCGGGCGCGCCCTTTGCGGCGGCACCCAGCACCAGCGCGGCGACATCCTGCGTGTCTTTCATCATGGCGCGGACCGTCTGCACCGGGTCACCGCCTTTCACGGTGATGACCGGGCGGATGCCGGACTCGCCCGCGATGCGCCCGGCGGCGCTCATGACGAGCGCTTCGGCGCGGGCGCGCGCCTCGGCCTCCATCGTGGCCTGAACGCCGCCCCACTGGACAAAATCCTGCTGCGGGGTGAGCGCCAGGATCGCCAGCCCGCCGCCGGTCTTGGCGGCACGGCGCGCGGCGAATTGAAGCGCTACCTCGGCTTCCTTGGTTTCGTCGATTACTACCAGATAGATGCGCATGGCCGCTGTCCGCTCTCCCTGTCGGGAAGACTGCGGCAATTCGCGGTCGCTGGCAAGCGGCGCGCATCACTGCCCTTGACCGGCGAAGCCAAAGCGGCAAGGTGCGCGCGAGCGCATCGCAACTGGAGAGCACCGACGCCATGGCCATCGAGATCCGCATGCCTGCCCTGTCCCCGACGATGGAGGAGGGCACGCTGGCCAAGTGGCTCGTGAAGCAGGGCGATACGGTGGCGTCGGGCGATCTTCTGGCCGAGATCGAAACCGACAAGGCGACGATGGAGTTCGAGGCCGTCGACGAGGGCACGATCGGCAGCATCCTGGTGGAAGCAGGCACCGAAAATGTGAAAGTGGGTGCCGTCATTGCAACCCTGATCGTGGAAGGTGAGGACGAGAGCGCTCCGGCTCCCAAGGCCGCGCCCGCCGCCAAGCAGGAGACCGCACCAGCGAAGGCGGCGGCTCCCCAGCCGCAAGCCGCGCCCGCGCCGGCAGCGCAGCGCGCGAACGGAGACGGCCGCGTGAAGGCAAGCCCGCTGGCACGCAGACTCGCGGCGGCGCAGAACATCGACCTTCACTCGCTGAAGGGCAGCGGACCTCATGGCCGCGTGATCAAGGCCGATCTGCAGGGTGCGGCCAAGGGCGCGGTTGCGTCCCCCGCTGCAGCCCCGGTTGAGGCTTCCGCCAAGCCGGCAGCGCCCGCTTCGACCGGCGATTACCCGACGCCGCACGAGGTCGTGAAGCTGTCGTCGATGCGCAAGGTCATCGCGCGCCGCCTGACCGAAGCCAAGCAGACCGTTCCGCATATCTACCTGACCCGCCACATCCGGCTCGACGCGCTGCTCGCGATGCGCGCCGAACTGAACGACGCGCTGGCCTCGCGCGGGGTCAAGCTGAGCGTCAACGATATGCTGATCAAGGCGCTCGGCACCGCGCTGGTCCAGGTGCCCGAATGCAATGTGCAGTATCGCGGCGACGATATGCTGCAATTCTCGCGCGCGGACATTTCGGTGGCCGTCTCGATCCCCGGCGGGCTGATCACGCCGATCGTTACCGACGTCGCCGGAAAGAGCCTCTCGGCGATCTCGACCGAGATGAAGGCGCTGGCCGACAAGGCCAAGTCAGGCAAGCTGCAGCCGCACGAATATCAGGGCGGCACCGCCTCGATCTCCAACATGGGCATGATGGGCATTTCGGAGTTCGACGCCGTCATCAACCCGCCGCAGGCGATGATCCTGGCGGTCGGCGCGGGCGAGCGTCGTCCGTGGGTCATGCCCGACGACAGCATCGCGCCCGCGACGGTGATGTCGGCCACGGGCAGCTTCGACCATCGCGCTGTCGACGGGGCAGACGGCGCGCGGCTGATGGCGGTGCTCACCGAGCTGATCGAAAAGCCGCTGGGTCTGGTTGCCTGATCCTTTCGTCGTCATGGACGATCAACCCGTCATTCGCGTGACCGTCATGCCGACGGACCTCAACCCTTACGGTGGTGCGTTCGGCGGCTGGATCATCAGCCAGATGGCGCTCGGCGCCGCGTCGCTGGCGTCGCGCCATAGCAAGGGACGGGCGATATTGGTGGCCGCCGACGAATTCCGTTTCCCGCAGGGGCTGCTGTGCGGCGACGAACTGTCGGTGCACGCAACGCTCCAGAATCAGGGGCGCACGTCGATGACGATTGCCGTAGAAGGCCGCAGGCGCGAGCGCGACGGTGACGAGTGCACCCCGGCAGCAACGGGCCGCTTCACCTTTGTTGCGGTTGACGACGGCAACCGTCCGCGACCCCTCGGCAGCGCTGAACAGCAGGAGTAACCATGGCGTCCTACGATCTCATCGTCCTCGGTTCCGGTCCCGGCGGCTATGTCGCGGCGATCCGCGCGGCGCAACTCGGCCTCAAGGTCGCGATCGTCGAGCGGGAGCTGCTCGGCGGCATCTGCCTCAACTGGGGCTGCATCCCGACCAAGGCGTTGCTGCGGTCGGCGGAGATCTTCCACTATATGCATCACGCCAAGGACTATGGTCTGGCCGCCGAGAAGATCAGCGCCGACCTGGACGCCGTGGTGAAGCGGTCGCGCGGCGTGGCCAAGCAGCTCAACCAGGGCGTCACGCACCTGATGAAGAAGAACAAGATCACCGTCCACATGGGGACCGGCAAGCTGGTCGGCGGCGGCAAGATCGAGGTGACGGGCGAGAAGGGTGCCGAGACGATCGAGGCCAAGCACATCATTGTCGCCACCGGCGCGCGGGCACGCGAACTGCCCTTCGCCAAGGCCGACGGCAAGCGCGTCTGGACCTATCGTCATGCCATGACCCCGCCCGAGATGCCGAGCAAGCTGCTGGTCATCGGATCGGGCGCGATCGGCATCGAGTTCGCCAGCTTCTACAACGACATGGGTGCCAAGGTGACCGTCGTCGAGATGCTCGACCGCATCCTGCCGGTCGAGGATGCCGACGTCTCGGCCTTCATGCAGAAGGCGCTGACCAAGCAGGGCATGACGATCATGGCCGGCGCGGGTGTCGAAGCCATCGAGGTCAGCGAGAAGGGCATCACCGCAAAGATCAAGGACAAGGCGGGCAAGGTCGCCGCCGAAGAGTTCAGCCATGTCATCGTCGCGGTGGGTATCGTTCCCAACACCGAGGACGTGGGTCTGGAGCAGCTTGGCGTGAAGATGGAGCGCGGCTTCATCCAGATCGACGAATATGGCCGGACAGGCGTCAAGGGGCTATGGGCGATCGGCGACTGCACGCCCGGCCCCTGGCTGGCGCACAAGGCAAGCCATGAGGGCGTGACCGCCGCCGAAGCCGTGGCACAGGAACTGGGCAACAAGGATGTCCATCCCCATGCCCTGGACCGCAGCAATATCCCCGGCTGCACCTACTGCCATCCGCAGGTCGCCTCGGTCGGCATGACAGAAGCCAAGGCGAAGGACGCCGGGCATGAGGTGAAGGTCGGCACCTTCCCCTTCATCGGCAATGGCAAGGCGATCGCGCTGGGCGAGCCCGAAGGCTTCATCAAGACCGTCTTCGACACCAAGACGGGCGAGCTGCTGGGCGCGCACATGGTCGGTGCCGAAGTCACCGAACTGATCCAGGGCTATGTCGTGGGCAAGACGCTCGAGACGACCGAGGCGGAACTCATGGGCACCGTCTTCCCGCATCCGACGCTCAGCGAGATGATGCATGAAAGCGTTCTGGCCGCCTACGGCCGGGCATTGCACATCTAGTTTGGGGTGGGGATCAGCGCGAGGCGACCTTCGTGGCCGCCCTGGCGCTGGCCCTGGCCATCCGCACCGCCTCGGCCACAGACGCGTCGCGGCGCACGAAGCAGGCCTGGCCATTGGCGCGCAACGACCGGCAGAAGCCGTCGGCCGCACCGCGATCGCTGAATCCGCTCAGCGCCAGCCGGTGATACAGGCGACCCTTGACGCGCGCGGTGCCCGCCACCTTGCGGAAGCCTTCGGCACCGATCCGGCGCTGAAGCACGCGCCGCCAGCCATAGTCGGTGCCGGCCTTGTCGCCATAGGCGCCGATCTGGACGACCCAGTCGCTGCTCTGCTCGATCGGAGCCGCCACGGCCGTGGTCGAGGGCGATACCGAGTCGCTGAACCGCTCCAGCAGCTTTTCGCGCACCGGCGTTTGGGGTGCGGCGATCAGCGGGGCCTCTGCGGGAGGCGTCTCGAATGCCGCTGCCTCTGCCAGTTCGGGGTAGAGGCTGCCGCGAATCGCGGGCTCCCTGGCTTCGGTAAACTCAGGCGCAGGCGATGCCTCGGCGGCTGCTTCGGCAACCATGTCGGCGGGGGCAGGAGCGGAAACCGCCGCCAGCGCCTGCGGGTCGGAAGCGGACAAAGCCAGTCGCTCGGGCAAGCCTTCGTCATCACTGCGCGGCGACACCCCAATCAGCGCGGCAATCCGTTGCGGTCCCGCATTCTGATGCGCGGCAGCCGACCATTGAGTCAGCCTGTCCTGCAACTCGCGTCCCGACAGGTCCATGCCCGCGACGAGCCGCGCTTGGCCCCATTCACCTGCCAGAGCGAGCGCATAGGCGAGATTCTGGCGGACTTGAGCGGTGGCACCCGGTTCACGGACGGCCAGACTGAGCGCGCGGGCACCCGTCATCGGGTCGCCGGCCATCGCCATGGCCAGTCCGAAATCGGCAGCGGGGAGACCGGCTCCATGCTCGGTCAGCAGCGCGCGCGCCGCAGCGCCGTCGCCCAGCGCGGTGTGGACCATGGAGAGGCTGATGATGGTGCGGGCATCAGCAACGCCCAGCGTCATCGCATCCTCGAAGGCGGTGTGGGCGGAGACAAAGCGGCCGTTGGCGAGATAGGCGCGGCCGAGCAGCGAGCGGAAGGCACCGTCGCGCGGCTGCGCGGCGACCAGCCGCTCGGCATCGACCTGCGCGCGCGCGAAGTCGCGGCTCGCCAGATTGCGCTCGATCTGCTGCGCGATGCTGGAGGCGTGGGCGGCGGCGATGGCCGGGCGATGCTCCAGCTTCGTTCCGCTGCACGCGACCATGCTGCTGGCCACGATCAGCGAGGATCCCAGAATGCGCGCAACTGTGCGATTGGTCATGGCAGTGTCCCCCGTTCCATGTTGGACGCGTCGGCGGGGCTGGTCCGTGCCTTCGGGTCCGCGGCGAGTTCTTCGATATTCGGATGGCGCGCGATCAGCGCGTCGAGTGCTTCGGTCACAAGCTGCTGCGCCGACATGTTGGTGACGGCACTCAGCAGGCGCAGGCGCAGGTGGCGCTCGGTATCCAGCCGGAGCGTGAAGGCGCATTTGCGATTGGCGTCGGCGACAGGCTCGTGCGTCGGCGCTCTGGACGCTGCAGCGGAAGCGGCAGGCTTCAGGCCGGCGTGCAGCATGGCCACCTGACGCGCCACCGGCGAGGCGGTCTGCGCGGGGCGGTGATCGGCTGCGGCAGTCGCTTCATCGCCCATGTCGTTCCAGCCGAGGTCGTCGAGACCCTCCGGCGTGGGCGATTGTACCGCCAGGCTTGCCTGCCGGCGCATCGCGGGGCGCGCGCCGCCTTTGCGGGCGAGCAGGCCGGAGTTGAGCGAGGCGGCCGCTTTGGGTCTGTTGGCGTGCATGGTCCCGTCTCCGCTCACGATCCGGCGACGCGACGGCCGAAGCCCGCCGATGCGCGCAGTCCCAGCGGTGCGCCGTGACCTGGTGTGAAGACGGTGCGGCGGAAATTCTTCTCGAGCCGGTCGGCGATATAGCTCCACAGCGACGCGATCTCGCGCGCCGACTTGCCATTGGGGTCGAGGTCCATGACAGTGCGACCGTCGATCATCGACGATGCGAAGTCGGTGCGATGATGGACCACGACCGGCGCGACCGTGCCGTGCTGCGACAACGCGACGGCGGCCTCGGCCGTGATTCGTGCCTTGGGCGTCCCGGCGTTGACGACGAAGATCAGCGGCTTTTGCGACTTTTCGCACAGCTCGACCGTGGCACCAACGGCACGCAGGTCGTGCGGGCTGGGCCGGGTCGGCACGACGATCAGTTCCGCGACGCTGATGACGCTCTGAATGGCCATGGTGATCGCCGGGGGTGTGTCGATCACGGCAAGCTTGAAGCCCGCCGCTTTCAGCGTTTCGAGATCGGCACCGAGCCGCGCGACGGTGGTCTGCGCAAAGGCCGGGAACTCGTCGTCCCGCTCGTTCCACCATTCCGAAAGCGATCCCTGCGGGTCGATGTCGATCAGGACGACGGGACCGGCACCCGCGCGTTGCGCCTGCACCGCGAGGTGCCCCGACAGCGTGGTCTTGCCGGACCCGCCCTTTTGAGACGCAAGCGCCAGAATTCTCACCCGAACCCCCATGACATGGTTTCGGTGGCAAATTCTCATGCGGGGAGTGAAGATTTGGTAAAGTGCGGCCCGGCGCGCCATGCCGACCCCGCAACGATCGCCCGTCGCCATGGATAACGGGCTGTTAACCATGCTGCCGTAAGACCCTGCCGATCAGGTCTGAAAAGGGACAGTTGGACATGAGATCAGCAGTGGCGGGGACCATCGCCCTGTGCGTGGCAGGCGCATCGTTGCCTGCGCAGGCAGACGTCAAGGCCGGGGTGGATGCGTGGCAGCAGGGCGATTATGCCCGCGCGGTGGCCGAATGGCGTCCGCTGGCGGCCGCTGGAAACCAGGATGCCCAGTTCAACCTGGGCCAGGCGTACAAGCTGGGGCGCGGCGTTCCCGTCGACCTGCCGATTGCGATCGAATGGTTTCGCAAGGCCTCCGTCCAGGGGCACCAACGCGCCTCCGACAATTACGGATTGCTGCTGTTCCAGCAGGGACAGCGTGAAAAGGCGATGCCCTATATCCGCGCCTCCTCCGACCGGGGCGAGCCGCGCGCGCAGTACATCCTCGGCACCGCGATGTTCAACGGCGACCTCGCGCCCAAGGACTGGGTCATGGCCTATGCGCTGATGACCCGCGCCGCGTCGGCGGGGCTTGAGCAGGCCTCGGCCAGCCTTGCGGTGATGGACAAGTATATTCCCGTCGATCAGCGCAAGCAGGGTCTTGCCCGCGCGACCGAGATGTCGGCGCGTACCGGAACGCGCCTCGCCTCCGCGGGCGATGTGGCAGTAGCGCAACCGACGCCCGCCGCTCCGCCGCCGGCCGCGATCCGTCGCGAGCCTCCGCGCCCGATCAATCGAGCCGATGTGCCGCCATCGCAGGCGTCGATGCCGCCGCCGGCACCGCACACAGTTGCAGCCGCGCCGCCGCCACCATCGGCAGGACCAACTGCAAGACCGCCATCGCCGCCGCCGCGTGCCGCCGCACCGCCGGTGGCGACGCCGGACGCCAAGCCACCGCAGCCCGTGCCGCGCGACGGCGACTGGCGCGTCCAGCTCGGCGCGTTCCAGGAGGAGCCGCGCGCCAGGGCGCTGTGGGCGAAAGTCACGCAGACCATGAAGAGCATGGGCGGCTACCAGCCCTATCTGGTACGCTCAGGGGGCCTCACACGCCTGCAGGCCGGCCCGCTCGCCACCAATGCCGATGCCATGCGCCTGTGCGGAACGCTCCACGCGGCGGGCTACGACTGTCTCGTCAAGAAGCGATGATGCGCGCGAGATAGATCCGCTCAGCGTGCGCCGGGCTTCCAGGTCCTGCGGTCCTCTGCGGTGCGAAGGACATCGAAGGCGGCTTGCACCTGCTGGAACCGCGTCGCCGCGTCGGGGTCGTTGGGCCGGATGTCGGGATGGTTTTCCTTGGCAAGCTGGCGCCAGCTTCGCTTGACCGTCTCGAAGTCGGCATCGCTGTCGAGGCCGAGCACGTCGAGCGCCTTCATCTCGTCGCGAGACCGGCTACCGTCGCCGGGGCCGCCCCACTGGTGGTGCGCGCTCGCGCGATAGGCGCCTGCGGTTCGGCTTTCCTCGCGCGCGCGCTGGTCGCGCTCCTCCGCGTCCAGACCTTCGAAATAGTCCCAGCCCTTGTTGTACTCGGCGGCATGCTCCTGGCAGAAATACCAGCGGTCGGGGCTGTTCGGGGACTTGGGCGCGGGACAATCGCCCGGCCGATCACAGCCATGGCGGTCGCACAGGCGCACGGCCTGCGCCTCACGGCCCGAGCCATAGCCGCGCCAGCGCGGGAAACCCCAGTCATTTGATCGGTTGTTGCGTGCCATGATCCTGTAAAGCCTAGCGACTTTGCCGTCCGGGCGAAAGCCGGTGATATGCGCGCCAGAGGACCTGTAAGCCGGGTTCTGTCCACCGCGCTCGCGCGCGGATGGGCGATCATTCCTCTCGGACGGCCGTTACCGGCCGCCTCCAGCAACCAACCCGGGCGGTCGGGCCGAAACAG
>CAZHGR010000066.1:0-15229 GCA_964532255.1 uncultured Sphingobium sp. | reverse complement strand
GAACGCGCCGCCGAGAATCTGCGCAAGTTCCTGCTGGCGATGTCGGACGATATCCGCGTGCTGCTTGTCAAGCTCGCCGACCGGCTGCACAACATGCGCACGCTCCATTACATCAAGGATCCGGAGAAGCGCCGCCGCATCGCGCGCGAGACGATGGACATCTACGCGCCGCTGGCCGAGCGGATCGGCATGTACGACTTCATGCGCGAGATGCAGCTCCTCGCCTTCGCGCAGCTCGAACCCGAAGCGCACGACATGATCACCAAGCGGCTGGCGCTGCTGAAGTCGGACGGCGACGACAAGGTCGTGCGGATCGCCGACGACCTGCGCACGCTCCTCGCTTTCGCCGGGCTGCATGTGACGGTCAGCGGGCGCGAGAAGCATCCCTATTCGATCTGGCGCAAGATGCAGGAGCGCCACATCAGCTTCGAGCAGCTCACCGACATCATGGCGTTCCGCGTCATCACCGACAGCACCGAGGATTGCTATCGCGCGCTGGGCGTCATCCACCAGCGCTTCAAAATGGTGCCGGGTCGTTTCAAGGACTATATCTCGACTGCCAAGCGCAACGGCTATCAGTCGCTCCACACCACGGTGGTGCATGAGGAGAATGCCCGTATCGAGGTGCAGATCCGCAGCGAGCGGATGCACCGCGCAAGCGAGTTCGGCCTGGCCGCGCATTGGGCCTACAAGCAGCCGGGCGAGCGACCCGACGGCCAGGCGGGCTGGCTACGCGACCTGATCGAGATACTGGAGCAGAGCCACGATCCCGAAGAGCTGCTCGAACATACGCGCATGGCGATGTATCAGGACCGCATCTTCGCCTTCACACCCAAGGGCGATCTTCACCAGTTGCCCAAGGGATCGACACCGGTCGATTTCGCCTATGCGATCCACACCAAGCTGGGCAATCAGACGATCGGTGCCAAGATCAACGGCCGCGTGGTCCCGCTGCGCACCCAGATCGAGAATGGCGACCAGGTCGAAATCCTGAAGTCGGACGCGCAGGAGCCGCAGCCGAGCTGGCTGAGCTTTGCGGTGACGGGCAAGGCGCGCGCCGCGATCCGCCGTTACATCCGGCAGAAGCAGCGCGGCGAGACGATCGCGCTGGGCCGCAAATTCTATGAGGAAATCGTCTCGCGCCTGCCGGTGGAGATCGGCCAGAATGCGCTGGTCGCCGCGCTCAAGCGGCTGGGGATCGAGGATGAGGCGTCGCTGATGATCGCGATCGCCACCCATCAGATCACCGACGCCGCCGTGATGAACGCGCTCGTCCCCGGGAGCGGCGACGAAAGCGGCAAGGGGCGCGGCCGCGCGCATCAGGTGGAGGCGGTCTCGATCCTGGGTCTGACCCCCGGCATCGCCTATCAGCTTGGCGAATGCTGCCATCCGATACCGGGCGATCGCATCGTCGGCCTGCGCCGTCCTGGCGAGCCGGTCGAGGTCCACACGATCGACTGCCTCGCTCTCGAAAAGGGCCATGACGCCGACTGGGTGGACCTGTCCTGGGCCAGCCGCTCGACCGGCGGCGCGGCGCGTGTTTCGATCGTCATCAAGAACCAGCCGGGCGCGCTCGCCTCCGTCACGCATATCTTCGCGGTGAACAAGTCGAACATCCTCAACCTGCAGCTCACCAACCGCGACGGCCTGTTCCACACCGACGTCATCGATTTCGAGGTCGACGATGTCGCGCATCTGGAGCGGATCCTGTCGGGGCTGCGCGCGATCGACACTGTCGTCCAGGCGGAGCGCGTGTGAGCGCCGTCCTTAGCCCGTCCGCCAACCGCCAAGGCACGCAATCATGACCCAGAGCTTCGCGCCGTCCGACCTCGTCCAGATCGATCAGGGCCAGCCGGCGCGCCCGATCCACCTTGTCGACAAGGCCGGATTCGAGGCGTGGCTGAGCGCGCAGCCGGCCCGCACCCGCGCGGCGGTGGAGGCGCACGACTTTCGCGGCGAGGGCTATTCGGTGCTGCTGCTGCCGGGCGACGAGCCGGATGCGCTGCAGGCGGTCGCGGGCGTGGCGAACACGGCCTCGCTGTCGAGCTGGTGCCTCGCCAGGTTGGCAGAGGCGCTTCCCGCCGGAACCTATCGCCTCGCGGCTGGCGATCCCGGTCCGGCCGCGTTCGGGTGGATGACCGCGCAATATCGCTTCACCCGCTATCGCAAGCCCGAGGGTGCCGTGCGTGGCCCGCGCATCCTCCTCAGCCGCCAGCCTGCACAGTCCGACGCGCTGATCGCCGAAGCGGCCGCCACCTGGCTGGTCCGCGACCTGGTGAACATCCCTGCCGAGGACATGGGACCGGCCGCCTTCGAGCGCGAGGCGGCACGGATCGCCGAGGCGCATGGCGCGACGCTGGCAGTCGCGTCGGGCGATGCGCTGACGGAGGGCTATCCCATGGTCCATGCGGTCGGCCGCGCGGCGGCACGCCACCATGCCCCGCGCATGCTGGAGATAAGCTGGGGCCGCGAGTCCGATCCGCGCGTCGCCATCGTCGGCAAGGGCGTGACCTTCGACAGCGGCGGTCTCGACATCAAGCCGTCGTCCGCGATGCGCCTGATGAAGAAGGACATGGGCGGCGCGGCGCATGCGCTGGCGCTGGGGCGGCTGATCATGGAACGGTCGCTGCCGGTGCGCCTCTCGCTGCTGATCCCGCTGGCGGAGAATGCGATCGCCGGCCACGCCTTTCGCCCCGGCGACATATTGCGCGCGCGCGGCGGGACGACGGTGGAGGTCACCAATACCGACGCGGAAGGGCGGCTGCTGCTGGCCGACGCGCTTGTCCGCGCGGGCGAAATCCGGCCCGAGCTGATCATCGACTTTGCGACCCTGACCGGTGCGGCGCGCACCGCGCTCGGCCCCGAGTTGCCCGCCCTGTTCAGCAATGACGACCGGCTCGCCAACGAGTTGCTGACCGGAGGCAAGGGTGCCGATGACCCGCTATGGCGGCTCCCGCTGTGGCCCGGCTATGACGATATGCTGAAGTCCGATGTCGCCGACATGGTCAACAGCGCCGAAGGGCCGTTCGCGGGCGCGATCACGGCGGCGCTGTTCCTTGCGCGCTTCATCGGGGAGGGCGTGCCCTGGGCACATTTCGACACCTTCGCATGGCAGCCGGTCGCCAAGCCCGGACGGCCCAAGGGCGGCGCGGCGCTGGGGCTTCGTGCGGCCTGGTCCTGCCTTGCCGCCCGCTATGGCTGAAGCGCTGCCGAACTCGCGCCAAGCGCCCGCAGACACTCGGGAAACCAACAATCGTTAGCCATCCGAAATTTTTTTCGGACCCGCGCAACCAAGTCGATGGCTGCGTGTTTCGGTTGTCATGGCACAGGCTCGAGTCAAGATCATTGAACCGCAGGTCCCCGACGACGGGGTCGCCGATACGGTCGAGAAATGGATGGACGCGCTGATCCGCTATGTGCGGTCTGGGCGCCCCGACCTCACGAACCGGCAGATGGCGCTGATGATGCTGGTGCATTGTCGCGAGGGACCCCACACGGTTCGCGGCCTGGCGGAACAGCTCAACGTGTCCAAGCCGGTTGTCACCCGCGCGCTCAACAAGCTCGGCACCATGGAGTTCGTACGGCGCGAGCGTGACGCTGCGGACCGCCGGAACATCTTCGTGCGACGCACGACCAAGGGGGCGGAATTCCTTGACGCCTTCGCCGGTTTCGTCGCAGGGGGTGCCCACGATGACAAGAGCAAGCGTGGGCAGACCGTGCGGCCCGCCGGATGACGCACCCCGGTACAAACTAGACGGCCCTTCCAGACGACTCGACCCGCGCGTCAACGCGTTCCGGGACGATCTGTGCGACGTGGCGCTCGCCGGTGCGGTGTTTGCCCCCCATTATGCCGCCGCCCTCCCGCACGTCTGTTCGGCGCCCCATGCGATGCTGCGGGGCAAGCCCGATGGCGATGCGGTGGCTGTCAGCCAGCTTCTGTACGGTGAAGGCTTCGACGTGCTCGACATCAGGGGCCAGTGGGCCTGGGGGCGCTCGGCGCATGATGGCTATGTCGGCTATGTGGCCGTCGCCGGGCTGACACAGGGGCCGGCCGCCGAAGCTACTCACCGGGTCCGCCACGGCGGTGCGCTCCTCTTCTCCCGCCCCGACATCAAGGCACCGCACCGCGCAATGCTACCGCCCGGCGCGCTGCTGTCGGGAGAGATCGACGGCGCCTTCCTGGCGACTGCGATGGGGCATGTCCATTTGCGCCATCTTGCGTCCGTTACGGAGCGCGAAGGCGATGTGGTCGCGGTCGCGCGCGGCTATCTCGGCATGCCCTATCTGTGGGGCGGGCGCGGGGGCGACGGCATCGACTGCTCGGGCCTGGTGCAGATGGCGCTGGGCCTGTGCGGAACGCGGACCCTGCGCGACAGCGACCAGCAGGCGGCGACGGTGGGCGAGGCGCTGGACCCCAATGACGCCCTCAGGAGCGGCGACATTGTCTTCTTTCCCGGCCATGTCGGCATCATGAGCGACGCGGAGACGCTGATCCATGCCAACGCGCACTGGATGGCGGTCGTCGAGGAACCGCTGGCCGACGTGCTGGCGCGCATGGGCGACGGCAGCGGGATCACGGCGCGGCGGAGGCTGATTCCATGAGCGGGACGAGCATCTTCATCGACGGCGCGGTCGGAACGACGGGCATCCAGATCCACGAGCGGCTGGCGGGCCGCGACGGCATGCGGCTCATCACTCTCGACGATGCCACGCGCAAGGACAATGCGGCGCGCGCCGAAGCGATCAACGACGCCGACGTCGTCATCCTCTGCCTTCCCGACGATGCCGCGCGCGAGGCGGTGGCGCTGGTCCGCAACGACCGCACCCGGATCATCGATGCCTCGACTGCGCACCGGACCGCCGCCGGCTGGACCTACGGCCTTCCCGAGGTCATCGGCTATGAGGCGGTCGCCGGGGCGCGGCAGGTCAGCAACCCCGGCTGCTATCCCACCGGCTTCCTCGCCCTCGTCGCGCCGCTGGTCCGCGCCGGTGCCATTCCCGCCGACGCGCACCTGACCTGCAATGCGGTGTCGGGCTATTCGGGCGGCGGCAAGGCGATGATCGCCGACTATGAAGGCGCGGAAGGCGCGCCTTCGGCCTGGCGCACCTATGGCCTCAATCTGGCGCACAAGCATGTTCCCGAGATGCAGGCCCACGCCGGGCTGGCGCATCCGCCGCTGTTCGCGCCATCGGTCGCGCCCGTCTATTCGGGCATGATCGTGGAAGTGCCGGTTCACCGCACGATGCTGCGCCGGGGCGAGACGGCGGGCACGCTGCGCGAGGCGCTGGCGGCGGCCTATGAAGGCTCGGCTATTGTCTCGGTCGTCGAATATGGCGAGGCCACGCTGCCGATCGAGCTCGTCGCCGGTACCGACACGATGCAGTTGATGGTGTTCGGCGATGCCGCTGGAGAGCACGTTCGGCTGGTCGCCGCGCTCGACAATCTGGGCAAGGGCGCGTCGGGCGCGGCGGTGCAGACTCTCAACCTGATCATCGGCCGTCCGGAGGCCGAAGGCTTGCGGCTCTAGCGGCGATCCCTATCTCCGACCGGTGCGGGATGCTGTTCCCGCACGCATAAGAGGAGAAAGCCCATGACGACCGAAACCGCCACGATCGCAGGCGGCTGCTTCTGGTGCGTGGAAGCCGTGTTCCAGAACCTGAAGGGCGTGGCGTCGGTCGAGAGCGGCTATATCGGCGGGACGATACCCGATCCGACCTATGAGCAGGTCTGCGGCGGCCGGACCGGTCACGCGGAGGCGATCCGCATCGTCTTCGACCCCGAGGTCATCGGCTATGGCGATCTTCTCGACGTGTTCTTTGCAACGCATGACCCGACCCAGCTCAACCGTCAGGGCAACGACATCGGCACGCAGTACCGCTCCGCGATCTTTCCGCATAATCGCCGGCAGGAGGACGAAGCCCGCGCCGCGATCGAGCGCGCCCAGCCCGACTGGCCGCAGCCGATCGTCACCACGATCGAGGCGGACGCGCCCTGGTACCCGGCGGAGGACTATCATCAGCGCTATTGGGACCGGATGGGCGACCGCAATCCCTATTGCATGGCGGTGATCCCGCCCAAGCTGCAGAAGCTGCAAAAGAAATTCGCGGACCGCATCGCCGGATAAGCTGTCGTTCACTCAGGTCTGCTGATAAGGTGCCGTCACACAGCGGAGGCAGGCAATGCGGACGATTCCCCTGACGATCTGCGCTTGCGCGCTGCTGATGCTGCCCGGCTGCATCGCCCGCACGGCCCTCGATGTTGCCACCATCCCGGTCAAGGCGACTGCAAAGGCCGCCGACTGGGCAACCACCAGCGGTGATGAGGCCGACCGCAGCCGGGGCCGCGAGCTCCGCAAACGCTGCCGCGAGAGATACGACCCCGATTATTGCGACGACGACTGAGCCGGATCAGCCCCTGACCGCCGCGCGGGCCAGCCGGTCGTTGATCGCCAGCCCCAGCCCGTGGCGCGGCACCGGCGCGACGGCGATGGCCGGACGGTCACTGGCATCGGCCATGTGAAACGCGGCGAACAGGTTCGCCGCCGCTTCGCGCAGATCGGCCGACAGCGACAGGTTGGTGTCGCAGGCCATGGGACCGAAGCCGATCAGATAGTCATCGGGGCGCGGATCGCGCACGTCGATGCGGACGGGCTTGTCGGGGCAATAATGGCTGGCGAGCTGGCCCGGTGCCTCGATGCTGTCCCCGCTCGCCGTCGCGACATCCACGCCGGTCGCCTCGCGAAGCGCCTCCACCGTCACCGGTCCCGGACGCAGCAGGCGCAGCCGTTCGCCGTCGACCGCGACGATCGTCGATTCAAGCCCCTGCGGCGTCGCGCCGCCGTCGATGACCAAGGCGATCCGGTCGCCCAGGCTGGACAGCACATGCCCCGCCGTTGTCGGGCTGATCGATCCGCTGCGGTTGGCGGAAGGTGCCGCAAGCGGTCGTCGCGACGCTGCGATCACCGCCTGCATCGCCGGATGGTCGGGGCAGCGCAGTGCGACCGTCGCAAGACCCGCCGTCGCGAGCGCCGCGACGGGGCTTTGCGGGTGCTCCGGAAGGACCAGCGTAAGCGGCCCCGGCCAGAAGCATTCCGCCAGCCGCTCGGCCAGCGGCGGAAAAAGCGCGAGGGTGCCCGCCATCGCCCGGTCGGCGACGTGGACAATCAGCGGATTGAAGCTCGGCCGCCCCTTGGCCGCGTAGATAGCGGCAACCGCCTCGCCATCGGTCGCGTCGGCGGCCAGCCCGTAGACCGTCTCTGACGGCAGCGCGACCGGCTGACCCGCGCGGATCAGCCGCGCCGCTTCCTCGACGGCTTCGGGGCCAAAGGGCATCAGGCGGGCGGGAGGCATGACCGGTCCATATCGGTACGCGACAGACGCGCAAGCCTTGCCTGACGGGGCCGAGCGACTAAGACCGTGCCGCATGAGCAGCGACCCTTCCATCAGCGCCCCGCTGGAGCGCATCGCCGCCGCGCTTGAGCGGCTCGCGCCCGCGCCGCCGCCTGCGACCGACCTGACCGCGCATGCCGCCTATCGCTGGGACGGGCGGAGCCTTGCCCCCATCGCGCCGTTCGCCGCGCCCGATTTCGACCTGCTGGCCGGGATCGACGAGCAGAAATCGGCCTGCCTCGAAAACACGCGCCGCGTCGCCCGCAACCTGCCGGCGCATGACGTGCTGCTGTGGGGCGCGCGCGGAACCGGCAAGTCGGCAACCGTCGCGGCGAGTGTCGCCAAGGCGCAGGCGGAGGGGCTGGACATCGCGCTGGTGGATTTCGCGAGCGCCGATCTCAAGGGACTGCCCGAGCTGCTCGCGCGGCTCGCCGGGGTGGATCGCGCGTTCGTGCTGTTCGTCGACGATCTGGGCTTCGACGGCGATTTCGCGCAGGACGCGCGCTGGCTCCGCTCGATCCTGCAGGGCGGCGCGACCGGCCGCGGCAACCGCGTCCGGCTCTATGCCACCTCGAACCGCCGCCATATCGTGCCCCGGTCGATGGCGGAGCAGGACGATCCCATCAACCCGCGCGACGTGATCGACGACCGGCTGGCGCTGGCCGATCGCTTCGGCCTGTCACTCGGCTTCCACGCAGTCGATCAGGATATCTATGTGGCGATCGTCAGCGGCTATGCGCAGCGCTACGGCCTGACGCTCGATCCGGCGGACGCGATCCGGTGGGCCACGCAGCGCGGCAGCCGCTCGGGCCGGGTGGCCTGGCAATATGTCGTCGAACTCGCGGGGCGCGAGGGCAAGCGGATCGGCTGAACCGTCAGCGCGCCTGCGCTACCCGCCAGATACGGTTGCCGACATCGTCGCTGACGAGCAGCGATCCGTCGGGGGCAACCGCGACATCGACCGGGCGCCCCTGCGCGTCGCCATCCGCCGTCAGGAAACCGGTGAGGAAATCAACGGGCTTGCCGAGCGGATCGCCTGCCTCGTCGAACGGCACCCACACCACCTTGTAGCCGCCGGGGGGCTTGCGGTTCCAGCTTCCGTGGAGCGCCACGAACGCGCCGCGCGCATAGCCGGTGCCGAGCTTCGCGCCTTGCGCAAACGCCAGCCCGAGCGGCGCGACATGCGCGCCCAGCGCATAATCGGGCCGCTTGGTATATTCGCGCAGTTCAGGACGCTGCGGCTGCACCCGCCGGTCCTCGTATCCGCCCCAGTAATTCCAGGGCCAGCCGTAGAAGCCCGCGAACTCGACCGCCGTCATATAGTCGGGAACGAGGTCGGGGCCGAGCAGGTCGCGCTCGTTGACCGTCGCCCACAGCTCGTCGGTATAGGGGCTGAACGCCAGCCCCGTGGGATTGCGGAGGCCGCTGGCGAATATGATGATCTCGCGCGACTGCAGGTCGAACTCGAGGATGGCGGCGCGGTTGTCCTCCGCCTCGATCCCCTTGTCGGCGATGTTGGTCGCCGATCCCACGCCGATGTAGAGCTTGCGCCCGTCGGGCGACGCCGCGAGCGTCCGGGTCCAGTGATTGTTCGGCGCGTTGGACGGCAGCGTGACGAGCTTGCGCCCGGCGGCGGCGATCCGCGTCTGCCCCTCCTGATAGGGAAAGGCCATCAGCGAGTCGGTGTTGGCGACGTAAAGCGTGCCGTCGACCAGCGCCATGCCATAGGGCGAGTTGAGGCCGGTGAGGAAGACATGGCGCTGTTCCGCGCGCCCGTCGCCATCGGCATCGCGCAACAGGGTGATTCGGTTGGCCGACGCACCGCCTGCCCCCGCCGCGCCGATCAGCTTGGCCTGGATCCACTCGAACACGCCTTCGGTCGGGCGCGGCGGCGAGTTGGTCTCCGCCACCAGAATGTCGCCATTGGGCAGGCGATAGAGCGAGCGCGGGTGGTCGAGCGCGTCGGCATAGAGCGACACGGTCAGCCCGCGTGGTGCCTGCGGCCGGGCATCTCCGGTCCAGCCGACCGGATCGGCGATCCTGATCGTGGGAAAGACCTCGGTCCGCGGTGCCGTAATCTGCGGGACGCGGCCCTCAAGCGCGCTTTGCGGCAGCTCCGCCGTCCGCCCGCGCCAGAAATAGAAGGCGAAACCCGCAACGATGAGCACGGCCGCCAGAACGGCCATCAGGATATATTTCTTCATGACGCACCAATTCCGGCAAGCTGGTTCCGATCCATCCACTTATGCATAGGGATCGCCCCGTTCAATCGCAGCGCGGTCAATCGCGGCCCGGCCAATCGCTGGCGGTTCAGCGGTCGCGCCCCGACCACCAGATGGCGAGCGCGATCGCGATGCCGATGGCGGTGCCGACCAGAAAGCCGACGGTTGGCTGACCGGCCAGACCGCCCACAATGACCCCCGCGATGATGGCGAGGGCCAGGGGCGCACCGCCGGCGAGCGGCTCCTTCTTGCCCGCGCGCGGCGTCAGGGGGTCGTCGGGTCGTCGGGTCATCGATCAGCCTTCATGCTTCATTCCGGTACGGCGTGCGTTCCGCAACGATGCGGATCGTGCCGGGACGGGACCTGGATAACAGCATGTTCACCGCCGGGCACGGCCCAAATGCGCGACCGGCCCGATCTGGCCCGCGCCTTGCACTCCATCGCGGGTGAACCGCCCGCGTGACAGGGCCGGACCCTCGATGAGGACGATAATGCAGTTGCCGATGCTCCACGACCGCCAAAGCTATGACGATGCCGCCCGGCTGATCGAGACATTCGGAGAGGATGCCGGAACCGAGGCGGCGACCCGCGCCGACGCGAGCCGCGACCTCGGCAACCACATTCGCTTCTGCCATTGGCGGCAGGTCGAACGCATGATCCTGCTGCTGACCGTCGACCGCGCGCTCGGGACCATCCACTGACGGCCCAGCGCGGTCGCCAGCGGTCAGGTCCTCAGACCCGGCCCTGATTGTTGCTGAACGGGTCGAGGATCGTGGCGGCGGCATTGATGCCGTCGGCGGCAGCTTCGCTCTCCTCCTCGGCGCGGCGGCGCGCTTCCTCGCGCTCGCGCCGCAGTTCGGAGATCAGCGCATCGCGGTCGCCGGCAAGCCGGTTGTCGGTCGGCTGGTCGATGCCTGCAGCCTTGGCGGCCTTCGCCACGATCGCGTCCAGCTCGCGCTGCGAGCACAGGCCCAGCGTCACCGGGTCCTTGGGCGTGATGTTGGCGATGTTCCAGTGGGTCCGCTCGCGGATCGCCTGGATCGTTGTGCGGGTGGTGCCGATCAGCTTGCCGATGGCACCGTCCGACACTTCGGGATGGTTGCGCAGGATCCAGGCGATGCCGTCGGGCTTGTCCTGGCGCTTGCTGACGGGGGTATAGCGCGGCCCCTTGGTCCGGCGCACCGGCTCCGGCCCCGACACCATCCTGAGGACATAGGCCGGGTCGGCTTCGCCCTTGTGGATCTCGTCCATCGTGATTTCATGCGCGCGCACCGGGTCGCGGCCGGTATATTTGGTGGCAGCGGTATCGTCGGCGATCGCCTGCACCTCAAGGATGTGCAGTCCGCAGAAATCCGCGATCTGCGAAAAGCTGAGCGCGGTGTTCTCGACGAGCCAGCTTGCGGTGGCATGCGGCATCAGCGGCTGGGCCACTTGTTTTCTCCTGACGAACATGGCGCCGCCGGCGGCGGCCGTAAACAACAAGGGCCGCCCCTTGCGGAGCGGCCACCCTTGCCATCTTGTAGTCCGTCGCGGGACGGAGGGCAAGCGTCAGGCCGCTTGCCGATCCCACACGCCGTTGAGGCGATACAGGCTGGACAGGAACTCGCGCGCGCTCCGTTCCCAGGTAAAGCCCCGGCCATATGCCGCGCAGGCCGCGCGGTCGCGGGTCAGCGCCCGCTCGACCGCGACCTCCAGCCTCTGGTCGAGACTGCCCGTCTCCTCGGTGACCACATCGACCGGTCCCGTCACCGGATAGGCAGCGACCGGCGTGCCGCACGCCATTGCCTCGATCATCACCAGCCCGAAGGTGTCGGTGAGGCTCGGAAAGACGAGCACATCGGCCGCCCGATAGGCGCTGGCGAGCGCGTCGCCTTTCAGCAGGCCCAGGAACAGCGCCTCGGGATGGCGCGCCTGGAGCGCGACGCGGGCGGGACCGTCGCCGACCACGACCTTGGTGCCCGGCGTGTCGAGCGCCAGAAACGCCTCGATATTCTTCTCGACCGCGACCCGGCCGACAGAGAGCAGCACCGGCCCCTCGACGGCGGTCATAGCGGGATGACGGCCGCCCTCGGGTGTGAACAGCGCCAGGTCGACGCCGCGCCCCCATTGATGCGTCTGGTGGATGCCGGCTTCGGCCAGTGCCCGGCGGATCGAAGGAGTGGAGGTCAGCACTGCGCTGGCCGGGCCGTGGAACCACCGGAAATAGGGCCAGAACCACCGCGCGGGCAAGCCGGTGCGGCTCTGCACATAATCGGGGAAGTTGGTGTGGTAGGCGGTGGTGAAGGGAATGCCCCGCTTCAGACACCAGTGGCGCGCCGACAGGCAGAGCGGCCCTTCGGTCGCGAGATGGACGGCATCGGGCGCCAGTGCCTCGATCATCCGGCCGACTGCTGCGGGACGGGGCATCGCCAGCCGGATTTCAGGATAGGTCGGGCACGGCAGCGTCGCGAAGCGGTCGGGGGAGATGATCTCCATATGGTGACCCATCGCGCCGAGCCGTTCGCGGACAGAGCGAAGCGTCCGGACGACGCCGTTGACCTGCGGCTCCCAGGCGTCGGTTACGACGACGATGCGCAGCGGCCGGTCGGTGTGGCCCGCCGGGGCGGTGGTCACGCGGCCACCCGCGTCTGCTCGGCCGCCGTACGGGCCTTGCGCGCCTCGATCTCCTCGGCCCAATGGAGTACTTCCATCGTACCGTCATGATTTTCGACCAGCGCGGTGCATCCCTCCACCCAGTCGCCGTCGTTATAATACGTGATGTTGCCGAACTGGCGCACCTCTGCGGTGTGGATGTGCCCGCACACCACGCCATCGACATGGCGCCGCTCCGCCTCGTGCGCCACCAGTTCCTCGAAGCGCGAGATGAAGGCGACGGCGTTCTTGACCTTGTTCTTGGCCATTTTGGAAAGCGACCAGTAAGGCAGCTTCAACCACTTGCGGACCTGGTTCACCTGGCGGTTGATCGCCATCATCATCGTATAGGCGGCATCGCCGACCACCGCGAGCCAGCGATGCGCCAGCATGATCGCGTCGAACTCGTCACCGTGCAGGACCAGCAGCTTGCGGCCGTCGGCGGTGGTGTGGATGACCTTGCGCCGCACCTCGACCCCGCCGAAGTTCATGCCCGTGAACTGGCGGAAAATCTCGTCATGATTGCCGGGAATATAGACGACGCGCGTGCCGCGCCGCGCGCGCTTCATGATCCGCCAGACGACGTCGTTATGCGCGGTCGGCCAGTAGATGCGCTTTCTGAGCTGCCAGCCGTCGACGATGTCACCGACGAGATACAGCATGTCGCTGTCCACATTGTCGAGAAAGTCGATCAGCATCTCGGCGTTGCAGCCGCGCGTCCCCAGATGGATGTCGCTGATCCAGATGGTGCGGTAATGGCGGCGACCGCCATGGCCTGTCCGATCCTCCACCGGCTCGTTTATCCGGCGAACAGGTATCGTCGTGATCGCGTTCACTTTACCCCCCAAGGGCATTCTGCCTCGGGGCTCGAGCCATAATTGAGCAATGTGACAGTTCAGAATCGAATATGACAGTCCGGGGTCAAAGACGCCGCTTTCCGTCCACTATTGTCCATTCGGTTATATTTCGGGACTATTCTGGCGCTTCGGGCTTCGTTTCGAGGATGATCTTGCCGATGAAATCGCCCGACTCCATCAGCGCGTGCGCCGCGGCCGCCTGATCGAGAGGGAATCGGCGCGCGACGACAGGGCGCAGATCGCCGCTTTCGGCGAGCGGCCAGACGGTGGACCGGATTTCGTCCGCCAGCATCGCCTTGAACGCAACGGGCCGCGCGCGCAGGGTCGAGCCGGTGAGGGTCAGGCGCCGCTGCATGATCTCGGGCAGGAACAGGGTGGATTTCGGGCCGCCCAGCACCGCGATCGAGACATGGCGGCCATCGTCGGCAAGACATTTGATGTTGCGCGGCAGATAGTCGCCGCCCACCATGTCGAGCACCGCCGTGACGCCGCGCCCCTCGGTCTCGCGCAGCACGGCCTCGACGAAATCGCCGGTCCGGTAGTTGATCGCGGTGGCACCCAGTGCCTGCGCCGCGGCGCATTTGTCATCGGTTCCGCACGTCACCAGGATGCGCACGCCGAACAGCCGGCACAGCGTGATCGCCATGGTGCCGATGCCGCTGGTGCCGCCATGGACGAGCACGCTGTCGCCATCGGCGACATAGGCGCGTTCGAACAGGTTGGACCAGACGGTGAACAGCGTTTCGGGAAGCGCCGCCGCCTCGGCCAGGGCCAGCGCCGGCGGCACGACCAGGCAGAGGCCGGCGTCGGCGACCGCATATTCGGCATAGCCGCCACCGGCGAGGAGCGCGCAGACGCGCTGCCCGACCAACAGGTCCTTCACGTCAGGCGCTGTCGCCACGACTTCGCCCGCGACTTCCAGGCCCGGCCATTCCGGCGCGCCCGGCGGGGGCGGGTAACGCCCCTGTCGCTGCAGGATATCGGGGCGGTTGACGCCGGCGGCATGGACGTGGATCAGCACCTGACCGGGGCCGGGCGACGGCACGGCCACGCGCGCCGGCACGAGCGCGTCGGGGCCACCCGGCGCGGAGATGCTGACAATCATCATGTCCGCTGGCGTCATGTGCGCCGGGATGTGCTGGTCGGCCAAAAAACGCTCCCCTTGCGCACGCGCTCTTGCACCAACAGCTTATTGACAGCGCCTCCCTGCGGGTCAACATTCAAACCGTGAACGACGACGACAATCTTTCTCGTCGCGCGAGTGACGATCCCCTGGCCCTGCTGGCACGGCAGGACCTCGATCGCCTCTCGGTCGCGGAACTGGAAGCGCGCATCGCCGATCTCAACAAGGAAGCGGAACGGACGAAGCAAAAGCTGACCCACGCCGTTAACCATAGAGCAAGCGCCGAAGCGCTATTCAGAAAATGACTGAGAGGGGTGGGGTTCCTGCGGCGTCGCACAGCGGCGTAGCGGTGCTCCGGAGACCGGCGGGCGGCCCGCGCATCTTGATGCGTGACGTTGCCATGCCGACATAGACAGCATGGCCCCGCCGTGCGGCGGGGCAACGGAGTATCGCCATGCCTTCCTTCGCGCCCGCGCTTGAAACCACCCTGCATAACGCGCTGACCCATGCTTCGGAGCGCCGCCATGAATATGCGACGCTGGAGCATCTTCTGCTCGCGCTGATCGACGACCAGCATGCGTCCAAAGTGATGCAGGCGTGCGGCGTCGAACTGGGCGAACTCGGCGATGCCGTCACCCAGTATCTCGACACCGAACTCGACAGCCTGAAAGTCGAGGGCGACGTCGACCCGTCGCCGACCAGCGGCTTTCAGCGCGTCGTCCAGCGCGCGATCCTTCATGTCCAGTCATCGGGCAAGGAAGAAGTGACCGGCGCCAATGTGCTGGTCGCCCTATTTTCCGAGCGCGACAGCTATGCGGTCTATTTCCTGCAGCAGCAGGATATGAGCCGGCTCGACGCGGTGAGCTACATCAGCCACGGCGTCGGCAAGGGCGTCGCTGCCCCCGAGCCGACCAAGGCTGCCGAACCGGCCGCCGAGGAGAAGCCCAAGGCGGAGAAGAAGAAGGAAGGCGCGCTCGACCAGTTCACCGTCAACCTCAATGAAAAGG
>CAZHGR010000065.1:0-15372 GCA_964532255.1 uncultured Sphingobium sp. | reverse complement strand
TGCCGAGCAATTGCTGGGCAAGGGCGACATGCTCTACATGGCGGGCGGCAAGGGCCTGACCCGCGTCCACGGCCCGTTCGTCTCCGACGACGAGGTTCGCGCCGTCGCCGACCATTGGCGCGCGCAGGGCAAGCCCGATTATATCAGCGCGGTGACCGAGGAGCCGGAAGACGGCGGCTTCGCCCTCGAAGGCGTCGACCTCGGCGACGACAGCCCCGACGCGCAGCTCTATCGCAAGGCATGCCAGCTGGTGTTTGAGAACCAGAAGGCATCGACGAGCTGGCTCCAGCGGCAATTGCGCGTGGGCTACAACAGCGCGGCCCGCCTGATCGAGCGGATGGAGGAAGAGGGCCTGGTGAGCGCGCCCAACCATGTCGGGCGGAGGGATGTGCTGAGGGACGAGAACGGGCAGATGGTTTGAGGGGCATTCCGCCTGGCACCTGGTAAGTGCCCCGGGCGGCCAAAAGTCCTACAGGTCCCGGGACAGCGCAAATTCGGCCCGCGTTCTCTTATAGTCGTAGATATCCAGCGAAGAGCGGCTTTGCGTGTGACTGATCCGGATGACCGGCGAGAAGCCGAACACCTGCCATCGTCGCCACAGCATTCCGGTTGTCGCGCTCCAACGCGTATCGCGCCTTGTCGCGCCGAAGAGGAATAGGCGGCCGTCGCCAATGACGCGGGTCAGGCCGGCTTGCCCGAAGACGGTTAGCGAACCAAGCTGACGGGCCAAAAGGATGTCACCGCCGAAAGACGTGGAGGCATAGCCCGGGTCTGCGGCCGTCTGTCGCACTGCGGTGGTGCCAATACGGCCACTGAACCGCGCGCTTAACGCTCTTTCAAATGTGACATTGGCGCTATAGCTCGTGCCGTTCTGGGCTGGGTTGAGCTGGTACCTCGTGTTGGCGAAGGACAATTCGGCCTGGATCTGGCTCGTCCTGCTTGGCACGGCAAGAGCCTCGAGCGTTGCTCCATAGGCGCTGGAGTACTGATGATCCCCATAGAAGCGTGTGTTGAGCAGCAGTGCGGGACGGAGCCTCGCACGGCCCAACTGGAACTCGGGCCCGGCCGTCAGGCTGGCGGAAATATCCCGGAAAGCGGACTTGCGGTACAAATCCGCGCGACCGGCAAGCTGGACTGAGACGGGCTGACCGCTGACAGGGACGCGCAGGAACCCCTGGCCCGCGAGCGAGAGGCCGATACCGGATTGCTGCCGCGCGCCATCGCTCAACGGGATATCGGCGATGACCGTGTTGATTGTCTGTCGGTCAGTCGCCGTGTTGATGTTGCTGTCAGGTGCCAGCGCGATCTCGAAGGTGCCGCCCAGCTTGCGACGCGACCGAAGGGCTATCGCGAATTGATCGACGACCCGGGCCACATCCTCCGGCAACCCGGATGCTTGGGCGCGCCGCAATTCTCGCCGGGCGCTGGCTTCGTCGCCGACCAGGGCCAGGAGGCGCGCCACCTCCAGGCGGACCCTCTGCGCGTCGGGCTTCTCGTCGAGCAGCCGCCGGTATTGGGAGAGTGCCCCCTGCCGGTCGCCGAGCTTTTCTTTCAGCTTGCCGAGCCTGAACCTCGCTTCGGATCGATATTCGATATTCGGATCCTTGGTCAGCGCTTCGAGGAACCTCTCAGCCTCATCGACGCGGCCGGCCGCTTCCTCCTGTGCGGCCAGGGCAAAAAGATCCTTCGCCGACAGCCCTGCCACGCAGGAATGGCCAGCGCAGTCGACATCCTGTGTCGCGGCAGCGGCTCCCGCCGAAGCGAAAGCCGCCAGCATCGTCAGGGACACATCAGTCCTTTTTGCCCACCAGAGCGCCTGCGCCCGCACCGCCTCCGCCAGACAGGGTGAAGGTGCCGCCTATCTCTGCCGCTGCGGGACCATAGAAATAGCCGGCAAGCGTACTGTTGTAGGTTGCGCCGCCACTGCTTGACCCATTGAACTGGTTACCCGATGCCACGCTGCCGTTGATGACGTGATCACCCAGATCCTTGGTCCCGCCGGTGAGAATGTTTTGCCCGACGGGGTTCATGGTGAACTGAATCGTGCCTGCAGCGAAATCCGCTGCAAAGCTGCTGGCGCCGCTGATGACATAGGCCCCGCTGGCGTCGGCGAATTGTCCGTCGATCTGCGTGCTGTAGGTTGCGGTGCCGGTGCGGGGCATGTCGGCGGCCGCAGTCCGAACACCGAAGGTGAAGAAGGCCGTATCGACATCAAGGTTCGCGCTGTTGTCGGTGATCTTCTGGAAAGCTCCATAGCTGGCATAGGTCAGCGCAAGCTCCCTATTCCCGGACCCCGGATTGAAAAGCGCCAGGTTTTGCTGTGTTGTGCCGCTCGACTTCTCATAGATCGTAAGCGTGCCGTTGCTTGATCCGGCGTCCCGGTTGCTGGGCGAAAAGGTGGATTCCGCCAAGCGCGTACCGATCAAGGTGTAGGACTGAGTGCCAGCATCATAACGAACCTGCGCGGCAGTATTCACGGTTGCAGCGCGCGGCGTGGTGCCGCCCGTTGAACGAGAGATATTGTACTGGATGATGGCTGCGTTGCCGACGAAATCCTCACTGAACTGCAGGCTGGTGAGCGAACTGTTGGTCCGCGCCGCCGGCGGAGCCGGTGTTGAAGCCGTACCGCCATTACCGCCGCCTCCGCATGCGGATAGTGAAAGACTGCAAAGCGGAACGAGCCAAACACACTGACGCTTCATGATGTCCCCCAAAGCCGATCTATCGCACCCGTTAGCGAATCGGCGCTTTGCAGCGGTTAAGGGATCGGCAGGTGGCCCGCGAGTGATTATTGACAATTTGTCACCAGTTTGGATGCATCGCGCGTCACCTTTTGGGGACGGTCGAGTATCGTCCGCAACTCCTCGGAACGACCTCGTAACGACAGACGTTTTGGGCTGTTCACCGCGTAGGAATAGCGGCACTAGGGGGCTACCGACATCATGCACGAATGATCATGCCGCGACAGCGATTGCCTATGGAGCGCCTTCCCCTGCTTCGTGACCGACCGGGTGCGGCCTATGCGCTGACGGCGTTGTTGATCCTTCTCGGGTGGGCGGTGCGGTGGCTGCTCGACCCGGCCTTTCCGCCCGGTTTCCCCTATCTCACCTTCTTTCCCGTCGTCATCCTCTCCGCCTTTCTGTTCGGGCGGGGGCCGGGCATTTTTGCGGCGGTGATATGCGGGCTGCTTGCCTGGTATTTCTGGATACCGCCGGTTCACTCGCTGATGGTCACGCGCGGCACGATCATCGCCATGACCTTCTATACCTTCGTCGTCGCGGTCGACATCGCGCTGATCGACGCGATGCAGCGCGGCAACCACCGGCTGGTGCGCGAACGCGAGTTGAGCGCGCAGCTTGCCGAACGGACCGAGACGCTGTTCCACGAGTTGCAGCACCGCGTGTCGAACAATCTGCAGATGGTGAGCGCGCTGCTCGCGCTCCAGCAGCGGCAGGTGACGGACGAGGGCGCGCGGGTCGCGCTGGGCGATGCGGCCGACAAGATCCGCCTCATCGGCCGCATCCAGCGCCAGCTCTATTCGACCTCGGGCGAGCAGGTGCCGCTCGCGAAGTTCCTCCACGATCTCGCCGCCGACGTCGTGAATGCCGACGGGCATGGCGGGGTGAGCTGCAGCATCGTCGCCGACGACGCCATCATGCTGCCTGCCGACATGGCGATCCCGCTGGCGCTGATCATGGCGGAGGCGATGGCGAACGCGGTGGAACATGGTTTCAAGGGACGCGACGGCGGACGGATCAGCGTCAGCCTGGCGCGCGAGCCTGCGGGGATCAGCCTGTGCGTGCAGGATGACGGCGCGGGCCTGCCGCCCGGTTTCGACATCAACCGGACGAGCAGCCTGGGACTGAAGATGGTCCGCAGCCTCGCGCGGCAGCTCAAGGCCGTGCTATCGCTCGAACCGCTGCCCGGCGGCACGGCGATGCGCCTGTCGCTGCCTGCACCCGCCGAGCGGGGATGAGCCTGGCAGCCGCCTTGAGCGGCCCCGCCGCATGGCCTACATAGCAGCGATGGCCGCGACGAGCATATTCGACCTGTCCGATCGCGCGCGCGATGTCTTTCGCCTCGTGGTCGAGTCCTATCTCGACGTCGGACAGCCCGTGGGATCGCGCACGATCAGCCGCCTGTCGACGCTGAACCTCTCGCCCGCGTCGATCCGCAATGTGATGCAGGATCTGGAGGAGGCGGGGCTGCTCGCCGCGCCGCACACCTCGGCGGGGCGGATGCCCACCGAAAGCGGACTCCGGCTCTTTGTCGACGGCATGATGCAGGCGGCTGTCCCCTCTGCCGAGGAGCAGCGCGCAATCGAGCGGCAATTGTCGGCCGAAGGGCCGATCGAGGATGCGCTGGCGGGCGCGTCGGCAGTGCTGTCGGGCCTGTCGGCCTGCGCCGGGCTGGTGCTGGTGCCGCGCCGGGAGACGGTGGTGCGGCAGTTCAGCTTCGTTCCGCTGGCGGAGGACCGCGCGCTCGCCGTGCTGGTGGGCGAGGATGGATCGGTCGAGAACCGCGTCATCGACCTGCCGGGCGGGATGCCGCCGTCGATGCTGGTCATGGCGGGCAATTTCCTGTCGGAACGGCTGGCGGGCATGACACTGGCCGAGGGGCAGGCGCGGCTGGGTGCCGAGCTGGAGCACGCCCGTCACGCGCTCGACGATGTCGCCCGGCGCCTGATCGAAAGCGGAATCGCGGCGTGGAGCATCGACGGCGCCGACCGGCCTGTGCTGATCGTCCGCGGCCAGGCCAATCTGATCGACGCGGGGGCCGCCGCCGATCTCGACCGGGTGCGGATGCTGCTCGACGAGCTGGAGGAAAAGCGCGAGATCGCGCGGCTTCTCGACCAGGCCCGGGCGGGGGCGTCGGCGCGGATCTTCATCGGATCGGAAAACAAGCTCTTTTCCCTGTCGGGCTCTTCGGTCATAGCGGCTCCCTATCACGGCCCCGGCGGGCGGGTGGTGGGCGTAGTCGGCGTGATCGGCCCGACCCGCTTGAACTATGCCCGGGTCGTTCCCATGGTGGACTTCACCGCGCAGACACTGACGAGATTGATGCAATGACGAGTGCCGAAGACATGCCGCAGACTGATGCTCCCCAGGCCGAGGTGCCGCAGGACGACGCCCCTGAGGCGGGCGGGGACGCCCTGGCCCAGCGCATCGCGACGCTGGAGGAGGAACTGGCGACGGCGAAGCAGGACGTGCTCTACGCCCTGGCCGACACCCAGAATGTGCGGCGGCGGCTGGAAAAGGAACTGGCCGACGCGCGCGCCTATGCCGCGACCAGCTTTTCGCGCGATATCCTGTCGGTGGCGGACAATCTGGAACGCGCCCTGTCCGCGATCGGCGAGGAGCTGCGCGCGGACGATCGTTTCAAGGCGCTCGTCACCGGGCTCGACGCGACTGCCAAGGACATGGAGAATGTGCTCAAGAAGCACGGGGTTGAGCGGTTTCAGTCGGTCGGGCAGCCGCTCGATCCCAACCGGCACCAGGCGATGATCGAGGTGCCCAGCGCCGACGCCGAGCCGGGAACGGTCGTTCAGGAGCTACAGGCGGGCTATATGATCAAGGACCGGCTGCTGCGTCCCGCACTGGTCGGGATCGCCAAGGCGGGCGAGTAGGCGTCGAGCAGATTGCGGACCCGTCCTGCCGCAGCCGTCATTCCCGCGAAAGCGGGAATCCAGGTTAACGGGCGCTCACTCTTGTGATTCTGGATCCCCGCCTTCGCGGGGATGACATCTCGTGCTGTTCACGGCTCTGCCCGAATGGCACAGCGAGGCCTTGCCTCCCTCAGCCGATCTTCGCCCAGGCGTCTGCGATCTCCGCGATCAGGGCACGCGCGCCGAGCAGCGCTTCGGCGTCGTTCCCGGCGACCGCCGCCAGCATACGGCGGCGTGCCTCGCGATAGATCACGGCGAGGCTGACGGCGACATCGCCGCCCTTTTCATAGTCCAGGCTGCTCTCGAGCGCGTGAAGCAGCGTCAGTGCGCGGGTCTGCTTGTCACTCGTCTTGCGCCGGTCGCCCGCGCGCATCGCCAGCGCCGCGGCGTCCATCGCCAGCAGCAATTCGTCGAACAGGATCTTGACGAGCTGGTGGGGCGTTGCGCCTTCCACCTTGCTCCCCGCGTCGATCGCGGCATAGCGACGGCTGGCGGCGGCATATCCGGCGTGCGGGCTTTGTGCGAACATTCTGCTGGTCCTCCGGGGTCACGAAATCAGTTGTTGTTCCAGATCTGGATCTGCTGATCGAGGTAGCTCTGGGTCGCCCTGAACGCGAGCAGGCGGGTCTGCATCGCGCCGAAGGTCTTGGTGAGCTGCGCCTCGTAGGTGTCCATGCGCGTATCCAGCTCCTCGAGCTGATCGGCGAAGGACTCCCTGAGCTTGTTGTAGACCGCAGCCGAGCTGGCGAGCGGGCCTTCCTCGTCGTTCAGGAAATCGGTGATCTTCTTGAGCGCGCCGCCAAGGCCCGGATTGGCGGTGTCGGGCGTCGACGGGTTCAGCATCTGCGTCACCGCTGCGGGATCGTCGGCCAGCGCCTTTTCCAGGCGCACGGTGTCGAGCGACAGCGTGCCGTCGCGGTTGGTCTTGATGCCCAGGTCCGTCAGCCGGCGATAGGGGCCGCTGTCCGCCAGATCGGTGCTGGCGAGCTGCGACAGGCGCTGGACCATCGTGCGGACGCCGCCGTCACCCGACAGCAGGCCCGACCCGTTACCCGATGACGCGGGCGCGGTGGCGCTGTTCAGCGCGCCCTTGAGGTTGTTGTAGGCGCTGACGAATTCCTCGACCAGATCCTTCATGGTGGCGGCGGGTTGGTCAGTGGCGAGGGTCACCTTGGTTCCCGGCGCGGCCTTGTTGAGGTCGATGCGCAGGTTCGGGATGGCGGTGGTGATCGTGTTGTCGGCAAACTGCATCTCGACGCCATCGAGCGTGACCAGCGCGTCGAGCGCCTGCAGGCGCCGCGTCAGGTTGCCGGTGTTCGTCGCCGCATTGTAGGTGAAGCGCTGCAGATCGGTGTCTGCATCCACCCCCGCCGTGACCGAAAAGGCCTTGTCGGCGCCTGACTCGCCCTTGAGCACCAGTCGCGCGCCGTTCTTGTCGACCGCGACCGACGCAGTGACGCCCTTGTTCTCGGCGTTGATAGCGCTGGCGAGGTCGGCGAGCGTGTTGGTCGGCTCTTCCAGCGTCACGTCGAAGCTTTCGGCACCGACGGTGAAGGTGAGCGTGCCGAGCCCCGCGACCGCTGTGCCGCCGGCGAGTGTCGCCGATTCCACCACCTGCGCCTGGGCGAGCTGGCGGACTTCGATCTGCGCCGGCAGCCCGATCGGGGCCGGCGCGCCGGGGATCAGGCTGACCGCCGCGATCGACGTGTCGTTGGATGCCGGCTTGCCCGAATAGTCGGAGCTCTTGAGAAGCTCGGTCAGCGCGGTCGAGAAGGTGTTGAGCGAGCTTTTGGCAGAGGCGAGGGCGGAGATGCGCGCATTGTTGGTCGTCTGCCTTGTGCCGATCGCGCTGGCACGCGGCTGGCGCGTCGCCTGGACCAGATCGGCCACCAATTGCGTGGTGTTGATGCCGGAGCCTACGCCCAGCGATCCCGCAATGTCTACCCCGGTCTGCATGTCCCACGCACTCCTGTTCGCAAGGGCTAGAACGACGGTGCGGGGCGATGCTTAAATGCTTTTTGCGGGCGTTCAGTCGGTCGCGGCCTCGACGATCGCGGGGCTGGCACCGGACATCGCCGCGCGCGCCTGCGCCGCCTGGCGCGCGATCGAGGCGGTCACCTCGCTGACGAAGCGTACCATGTCCTGGTTGGCGGGCGGCAGCGGGTGAATGATCGCCGGTTGCGGCAGCAAGGCGACGAGGTCGTCCTCCGCCTGCGCGGTTGCCGACGGGGACGGCGGCTTGGGCGTGGCGGCGAGATCGGAGACGACGCCGCGCGTGCGGTTGCGCACGTCGGCATAGGCGGCCAGAGCGCGCGCGACCGCGTCGCTGCCGCCCGTCGATGACGCGGCATCGCGCGGCGAGTCGCGGCGAGGCGCTGGGGAATTGGCGGCAGCATCGGTCCGCGACGTGGTGGGCGGGGCGGCGGTGACCGTCCTGACCCTGTATCTGCGCTCCGTCGCGCTGGCCAATGGTGCCGCCGGTTCCGTCCGGGGCAGAAACTCGTTCATGGCACATCATCCCTAATGCGCCCCCATCAACAAAGGACGGACGGAACCGGATAACTTTAAATTCATCATGTTGTTTTGTTCGCGCGTCACGCGCGCGCGAATCCTTATTAGGAGGGTGGGCGTGTCTGTGAGCGCCTCCCCAAAAAAATGACGGGCCGGCTAAAGTCCCGCCGCGCCATGCCGTTCTGCAGCTTCGAGGCCGCCACCGCTCAGCGGGCTAGCGACCCACTCGAAAGCGGAAAGGAATTCTCACATGACTGTCATTGCTTCGAACGTGTCGGCGCTGCGCGCCCAGAACGCCACCAACAAGGCCAACATGGGTCTGTCGACCGCGATGGAGCGCCTGTCGTCCGGCAAGCGCATCAACTCGGCCAAGGACGACGCCGCCGGCCTCGCCATCGCCACCAAGATGACCTCCGAAATTCGCGGTCTGTCGGCTGCCATGCGCAACGCCAATGACGGCATCTCGGTCACGCAGGTCGCCGAAGGCGCGCTGGGCGAAGTCAACAACATCCTGCAGCGTATGCGCGAACTGGCCGTCCAGTCCTCTTCGGGCACTGTCAGCGACACCGACCGCGAAGGCATCCAGGCGGAAGTCGATCAGCTGATCGACCAGGTCGCCAACATCGCATCGCGCACCAGCTTCAACGGCATCTCGCTGATGAGCGGTTCGGCCACCCTGGCGGGCGGCGGCACCGGTGCCCAGATCACGATCCAGACGGGCACCAACTCGGGTGAGACCGTCGACGTCGAGATCCTCTCGGTCGACACCACCTCGCTCGGCATCGCCTCGCTCGACTTCAGCACCCAGTCCGGTGCGGACGGCGCGCTCGCTACGCTCGACACCGCGATCCAGGACATCTCCTCGGGCCGCGCCACGCTCGGTGGTATCCAGAACCGTCTGGAAGCGACCGTCAACACGCTGACCTCGACCGTCACCAACCTGACCGACGCCCGGTCGCGCATCGAGGACGCAGACTTCTCCGTCGAATCGACCGCGATGGCCAAGAACCAGATCCTGAGCCAGGCATCGACCGCGATGCTTGCCCAGGCGAACCAGAGCCAGCAGGGCGTCCTCTCGCTCCTCCGCTAAGGCGGACACCCCATTGGCAGGCTGAGGTTCTGGTCCACCCCAGCCCGTCATTGGTCCCCGGCCCACCAACTGTCCCCACCGGGCCGGGGATCACCCTTTCGAAACGGGCCACCAGGAAGACCCTCGCTCCCCCGGGCGAGGGTCTTTTTCCGTTCTAGAAGCGCGACGCCCACTCGTCGGACTTGAACCCGACGATCAGCGGCCCAGCGCCCGTGACGACGGGTCGCTTGATGGCGGAGGGGTTGGCGAGCATGATCGCGACCGCCTTGTCGGCGTCGATCCCGGCCTTGTCGGCGTCGGGCAGCTTGCGAAACGTCGTTCCCGCGCGGTTGAGCAGCGTCTCCCATCCCGCCTGCGCCACCCAGTCGCGCAGCAGATCGGCTGTAACCCCCTGCTTTTTGTAGTCGTGGAAATCATACGCGACGCCCCGATCCGCCAGCCACGTCCGCGCCTTCTTGACGGTATCGCAATTGGGAATTCCATACATCGTGATGGTCATGGCCGTCATTCCTCCCTCGAAACGTTCGACTCACCGCGCAAAAGGGTTAAAGGCTTTGTTTTCCGTCCGTTAATCCCATAGCCTTATGGTGAACGGGTCGGACCGCCGTCTAGCGGTTCCAGGGGCAGTGCGGAAAGGACGAAATGCGGAAGGCAGGCAAGCCGAGACGCACGGCGACCATGATCGCCGCTGGCGCGATCCTGCTGGGCGTCAGCGTTCCGAAGGGGACGTGGGCAGGCTCGCAGGGTGCGGAACGGCCCGCGCCGAGCTGGCTGGGCCAGATCATTCCCGGCCTGACCGGGCAGGAACCCGACGCGCAACCGTCCGCGCCGCCCGCGCTCAATGCGCTCGTCCAGTCGATCGGGCAACGCTTCAACGGCCAGGTCGGCATCGCGGTCACCAGCGTCGAGGACGGCTGGACCGTCGCCTATAATGGCGACAGGCTGATGCCGCAGCAGAGCGTATCCAAGCTGTGGGTGACGATGGCGCTGCTCGACGCGGTCGATCGGGGCAAGCTCAACCTGTCGATGCCGGTGACGATCCGTCCCGAAGACTTGACGCTGTTCCATCAGCCGATCGCGGCGATGGTGAAGAGCACCGGCTATACCACGACGCTCGGCGACCTGATGCACCGTGCGATGACTCAGAGCGATAACACCGCCAATGACGCGATCCTTCGCGCGGTCGGCGGGCCGGAGGCGGTGCGCAGCTATCTGGCGCGGCGTTTTGTCGATCAGGTGCGTTTCGGGCCGGGCGAGCGGCTGCTGCAGGCGGGGACCGCCGGGCTGACCTGGAGCCAGGATTTGTCGCAGGGACGCCGCTTCTATGCGGCGCGGGCGGCGCTGCCGTTGGCGGCCCGCCAGCGGGCGCTCGATGCCTATGTCGCGAACCCCGTCGACGGCGCGAGCGCGAGCGGCATTGCGAAAGCGCTTGCGAAGCTCAAGCGCGGCGAGATGCTGTCCGCCGGCTCGACGCAGTTGCTGGTATCGACGATGGAGTCGGCCAGAACCGGACCGCAGCGAGTCAAGGGCGGCGTTCCCGCAGGCTGGCGCTATGGCCACAAGACCGGAACCGGGCAGGAGCTGGGTTCGCGCCAGGCGGGCTATAATGATGTCGGCATCATGACCGCGCCCGACGGGTCGAGCTATGCGGTCGCGGTGCTGATCGGCAGCACCAGCGTGCCGATCCCCGAACGCTGGGCGCTCATGCAGTCGGTCTCGCGCACGGTCGCGGCGATGCACATCAGCCATGTCGCCAATCAGCGCTATGCCGCTCAGGCGAGCGGGACCGCCGCGCGCAACTGACGCCGACGGCTCGAAGCAGACGGCCTAAAGCAGGAATCTGCCTTCGATCACCGTGCGGCATCGCCCGGTGAGGATCACGCGGTCGCCGTTCAGCGCGACATGCAACCGGCCGCCCCGCGCGCTCGCCTGCTCCGCCGAAAAACCCATCACATCGAGACGCCGGGTCCAGTAGTCGGCAAGGACGCAGTGCGCCGACCCGGTGACCGGGTCCTCGTCGATCCCCGCGCCCGGCGCGAACACGCGGCTCACCACGTCGGTCCGGTCGCCGGGCGCTGTTGCGATGAAGAGCAGGTTGCCGAACTCCGCCAGCGCGCGGAGGTCCGGTTCCAGCGCGCGCACGGCCGCCGCGTCGGGATAGACGAGCACCGCATAGCCGCCGTCGCGCCAAAGCGTTTCCGCGACCGGCCCGCCCAGCGCGGCGGCCAGGTCGGGAAGCGCCTTTGGAGACGCCGGCCAGCTCGGCAGGTCGAGCGTCAGCCCGACCCCGTCGGCGCGCGCGACCGTCAACAGCCCCGCCTGCCGCGTGCGAAAGCGGATCAGCGGCCGCTCTCCGATCAGCACATGACCCGACGCCAGCGTGGCATGGCCGCACAGTGCGATCTCGACCGTGGGCGTGAACCAGCGCAGCGCATAATGGGCGTCGCTTCCCGCCGCTTCGGCCACCAGAAAGGCGGTTTCGGAGATGTTGTTCTCTGCCGCGATCGCCTGCAGCACGGTGTCGTCGGGCCAGTCGTCCAGCACCATGACCGCCGCCGGATTGCCCGCGAACGGTCGGTCGGCGAAGGCATCGACCTGAAAGAAGGGAACGCTCTCGGTCATCCGCCCGTCTCCGCCTTTTCCTCGGCCAGGATCGTTTCGGCATCGGTTCGCACCAGCCGTCCGCCGCTGTCGACATGACCGGCGGGGTCGGCGTGGATCAGCACCTCGACGCCGGGGAAGTCGGTTGCCAGCCGCGCCTCCACCTCGTCGACGACGCGGTGGGCTTCGGCGACGGTCATGCCGGGGTCGAGCCAGATATGGAACTGCGCGAAGTCATGTGCGCCGCTGGTCCGGGTGCGCATGTCGTGGACGCCGTGGATCGCGGGGTGGCTCCGCGCCACCGCCAGAAACGCCTCGCGCCGGTCGAGCGGCCATTCGCGGTCCATGAGCTGGCCGAGCGCCGTATTGGCCGATCGCCACGCTCCATGGCCGAGCCACAGGCCGATCGCGACGCCGAGCAAAGGATCGGCACCGTGCAGCCCGATCACCCCGTCGAGCGCGAGCGCGGCGATGACCGATCCGTTGAGGAGCAGGTCCGATTGATAGTGCAACGCGTCGGTACGGATCGCCAGCGATCCCGTCTTGGCGATGATCCGCCGCTGATAGGCAATCAGCGCGAAGGTCACCGCTAGCGCCACGAGCGAGACGGCGATACCCGCTTCCGGCGCCTGCGGCGAGGCACCGGCCGTCAGCCGCTCGACCGACTGCAGGATGATCGCGAAGGCCGCGACGCTGATCAGCGACACCTGGAACAGCGCGGCCAGCGCCTCGGCCTTGCCATGACCGAACCGATGATTGGCGTCGGGCGGCATCGCGGCGACGCGCACCCCCACCAATGTGACAAGGCTGGCGATCAGGTCGAGCCCGGTATCGGTCAGCGAGCCGAGCATCGCGACCGAGCCCGTGCGCCACACCGCCCACAGCTTCATCGCGCCCAGGATCAGCGCAACGGTGACGCTCGCCATCGCCGCGCGCGCATTGAGCGTGGCGGCACCGGCCGAGGTCATGGATAGAGCAGTCCGCTGGTCCAGCCGCCGCCGTCGGGCAGCCGGGAGAAGACGGTGCGCTCATGCAGGCGATATTCGCGGTCCTGCCAGAACTCGATCCGCTCCGGCGCGACGCGAAAACCCGACCAATAGGGCGGGCGCGGCACCGGCTGGCCATCGAAGCGCGCGCGAACGACCTCGATGCGGCCGAGAAAAATCTCGCGCTTTTCGAGCGGGCGCGACTGTTCGGATGCCCATGCGCCGAGCTGCGAGTCGCGGCTGCGCGTGGCGAAATAGGCGTCGGCGGTGGCATCGTCGACCTGCGCCACCGGTCCTTCGATGCGAATCTGACGACGCTGCGACTTCCAGTGGAACAGCAGCGCGACATGCCGGTTCACCGCCAGATCACCACCCTTGCGGCTGCCAACATTGGTATAGAAGACGAACCCGTCCGGGCCGTGCCCCTTGAGCAGCACCATCCGCACAGACGGGCGGCCGTCGGCATCCACGGTCGCCAGCGCCATGGCGTTGCTGTCGTTGATCTCTGTCTCGCGCGCTTCGGCGTACCAGTGATCGAAAAGGAAGAAGGGGTCTTCGGCGTCCATGCGATGCGGTCTACCGGCGTGCGGCCGCTCTGTCGAGGCGCGCGGAATGGCTTGCGAATATGTCTCGCAATCGCCAGATGGATGCGCACGGAGAATGATGACGACCGATGGCTGATCCCTATACCCTGCTGGGCATCACCCGCGCCGCGGACGACGCCGCGATCAAGTCCGCCTATCGCAAGCTCGCCAAGGAGCTGCATCCCGACCGCAACAAGGATAATCCGCGCGCGTCGGAACGCTTCGCCGAGGTGACCCGCGCCTATGACCTGTTGTCCGACAAGGAAAAGCGCGCGCAATATGACCGTGGCGAAATCGATGGCGACGGCAATCCCGCGCATCCGTTCGGCTTTGGCGGAGGCGGTCAGGGTGCCGGCCATGGCGCGGGCGGCGGGTTCAGGCGCGGCCCGGGCGGCTTCGAGTTCGAGGCCGAAGGGGCCGATTTCGGCGACATCTTCGAGGGGCTGTTCGGTGCCGGCCGGCGCGGCGGCGGAGGAGGTGCGGGCTTCGGCGGCTTCGGCGGACGCGGCGCGGCACCCAAGGGCGCAAGCGTCCAGTACCGGCTGCGCGTCGGTTTCGTCGATGCCGCGACCCAGGCGCCGCAACGCATCACGCTGAGCGACGGCAAGACGGTCGACCTCAAGATTCCGGCGGGACTACAGAGCGGTCTCCAGATGCGGCTTGCCGGCAAGGGTGAGCCGGGGCCGGGCGGGGCGGGCGATGCCATCGTCACGATCGACGTCGATCCGCACCCCTTCTTCACCCGCGACGGCGACGATATCCGCCTCGACCTGCCGATCACGCTCAAGGAAGCTGTGGAGGGCGCGCGCGTGCGCGTTCCCACCGTCGATGGCCCGGTGATGCTTGCGGTTCCCGCGGGCGCGCGGTCGGGCCAGATGCTGCGCCTGCGAGAGAAGGGCTTCCCCCGCAAGGAGGGAGGCAGGGGCGCGCAGATCGTCACGCTGCTGATCGACGTTCCCGCCGACGATGCGCGGCTGCGCGACTTCGTCGCCGGCTGGCAGGACAATCGGCCGATCCGCGCGCATCTGGGGGAGTGACGACCGCGGACCATGTTTGACCAGTCGCCCCAGTCGCCCGAGGCCAGGCGCGAGCGGCTGGCCGAGGCGGGGCGAAGGCTGTCAGCCGGGGTGCGGTCGCATGTCGGCGTCAGGGCGATCGAAGTGGTCAAGCGCGTGGCGGTCGGGGTCTATTCGGACGGGTTCATCCACGCCGGTAACCTTGCCTTCCTCACGTTGCTGGCGGTGTTTCCCTTCTTCATCGTCGCAGTCGCGATCGCCAGCCTGCTCGGGCAGACGGCGGACGGCGTCGCGGCGGTCAGGGTCTTCCTCGCCAATGTGCCCCCCGACGTGGCCGAGGCGCTGCGCCAGCCGATCCGGGACGTGCTGACGGCGCGGACGGGAAACCTGCTCTGGTTCGGCGCGGCGGTCGGTCTGTGGACCGTCGCCAGCCTGATCGAGACGATCCGCGATATCGTTCGCCGTGCTTATGGTGTCCCGACGACCAAGCCCTTCTGGCATTATCGGCTGGCATCGATCGGGATCACGGCCCTCAGCGTGCTGGCGATCCTGTTCGCCTTCTCGCTTCAGGTTGTCATCTCCGCGATCGAGGCGGGGCTGAGCCGCTGGCTGCCGTTCGCCGACGAGACGCTGGCCTTTGCCCAGGCGACCCGGATCGTTCCCGCGCTGATCCTGTTCGTTTCGCTGCGCTATCTCTTCGTGGCGCTGACGCCATCGCGCTATCGCGCGCGGGCCTTTCCGAAATGGCCGGGGGCGGCCGTTACAACCTTGTGGTGGTACGGGACGGGTTTGCTGCTGCCCGTCGTCCTGTCGCAGTTCGGCGACTATAACCTGACCTATGGCGGTCTGGCCGGCGCGATGGCGACCCTCATTTTTTTCTTCATCATCGGGCTCGGCGTGGTAATTGGCGCCGAAATCA